>JAAYHZ010000424.1 GCA_012744235.1 Clostridiaceae bacterium | reverse complement strand
GTATGCTCCTACCATCTCCACGATTATTTCTCGGGGATATGTGGCAAAAGAGAATCGCATTTTGTATCCTACGGATTTAGGGAAAATCGTGAATGAAATTATGACCAAATATTTCCCCGAGATCGTGGATTTGACATTCACGGCCTCGTTGGAAGAACGTATGGACGATATCGAAGAAGGAAAAGTATATTGGAAATCCGTCGTGGATGATTTTTATAAACCTTTTTCCGTGGTTTTGGAGAACGCGCAACAGAAAATCGATAAGGTCGAGGTTCCGGAAGAAGTCAGCGATGTTGTGTGTGAAAAATGCGGACGAAATATGGTAGTAAAGCTTGCGAAAACCGGTAAGTTTTTAGCATGTCCCGGATTTCCGGAATGTCGAAATACAAAACCGATCATTGTTAAGACCGGCGTTTCTTGCCCGAAATGCGGCGGTGAAATTATCGAGAAATAGTCGAAAAAAGGAAGAACCTATTACGGGTGTGAGAATCATCCGGATTGCGATTTCTTCCTCTTTGATAAACCCATAAAAGAAAGATGCCCGAAGTGCGGCGATCTGTTGATACGAAGATATTCGAATATAAAATGCTCGAATCCGGAATGCGACTACTTACGTAAAGCGGATAAAGAAAAGGATACCGATACGGATAACGAAGAATAAGGTGATAGGATTGGCAGGCGAAACGCTTCTAAAATCGAATATCGGCACCCTAAAAGGTGTAGGGAAGGTTCGCGTCGAATTGTTCAGAAAGTTAGGAATCGATACCGTCGAGGATTTGTTGTACCACTTTCCAAGGCGTTATGAAGATCGGGGAAACATAATGAAAATTGCCGAGATTGTCCCCGAGGAATCTTGTTCGGTTTTAGGAACGGTTACGTATCCGCCTGTCAATATTCGTTCCCAAAGAGGTGTCCGATTGACGCGATCCTTGGTAAAAGACGGAACGGGGACATTGGAGATCGTATGGTTTAACCAACCCTACATCACTTCAAAATTGGCTTTAGGCAAGCAATATATTTTTTACGGTAAAGCGAAAAAAACATCCCGTATGCAAATGATAAATCCGACTATTATTCAATTGGAGGATATGGATAAAGAATGCGTGTTGGTGCCGGTATACCCGACCGTAGCCGGTTTAACGCAAGCCGTAATAAGGCAAACCATTCGACAAGCCTTGGATATGCTGAAGGATATTGAAGATCCTCTTCCCGAATCCGTCTTGCGTAAGTATCGCTTGGCGGATTTCGGAGAATCCATCCGTCATGTCCATTACCCGAAAGATATGGAATCGTTGGAAAAGGCCCGTCGTCGTTGTGTTTTCCAAGAGCTTTTGGAATTTCAATTGGCCCTTTTATCCATGCGGAAGCAAGACAACGAGGCTGCCGGAATTATGTTTAATAAAAGCACCTTGACGGATTCATTTATTAAAAGCTTACCCTTTGAACTGACCGACGCTCAGCACCGGGTTTTTAACGAAATATATACCGATATGACCCTTCCGAAAACCATGAACCGTTTGGTTCAAGGAGACGTAGGGTCGGGGAAAACGGTGGTTGCGGTTTTAGCCATGTTGGTAGCCGCCGAAAGCGGATACCAATCGGCAATGATGGCTCCAACGGAAATATTGGCACAGCAGCACTTTAACACCGTATCCCGCCTTTTGGAAGGTTTTCCTTTCCGCGTCGCTCTTTTGACCGGCAGCACTACGGCAAAAAACGCAAAAGAAATATTGTCCGGATTGGCAAACGGAGATATACATATTATAATCGGAACTCATGCTTTGATCGAGGAACGGGTCCAATATCATAATCTGGGCTTGGTGATTACCGACGAACAGCATCGATTCGGTGTCAAGCAAAGAGCTCTCCTGTCTCGGAAGGGAAACAACCCGGACATGCTGGTTATGACGGCAACACCGATACCGCGTACGCTGGCCATGATTTTGTACGGAGATTTGGATATTTCCATCATCGATGAAATGCCTCCCGGAAGAATAAAGGTAAAAACCTATGTGGTCACGGAAGACTACAGAGAAAGAATCGATCGGTTTATTCTAAAAGAAGTGGGCGAAGGAAGGCAAGTGTACATCATTTGTCCTTTGGTGGAAGATTCCGAAATGATCGATGCTTACTCGGCCGTAAAAACGGCGGAAGAAGCGGCTGCCAAATTCAAAGACTGTAGGGTGGGTATCATTCACGGCAAAATGAAACCGGCGGAAAAAGAAGAGGTCATGAAAAGCTTTGCCGAAGGCAGCATCGATATTTTGGTTTCCACTACTGTCGTGGAGGTAGGGGTGGACGTACCTAATGCTTCCTTAATGGTAGTCGAAAACGCCGAACGCTTCGGATTAGCTCAGCTGCACCAGCTTCGAGGCAGGGTAGGAAGAGGAAAAAATCAATCCTATTGTATTTTATTTAACCAAGGAAGCTCGGAGGTCTCAAAAGAACGCTTGGAAATCATGACGAAATCTACGGACGGTTTTTACATATCGGAACAGGATTTGAAGTTAAGAGGTCCGGGTGAATTTTTCGGTACGCGTCAGCACGGTTTGCCCGAGTTGAAAATTGCCAATTTGTATACCGATATGAACATATTAAAAGAAGCCCAAGAATGCTCGGAAAGAATATACCGATACGGATATTTGGAAAAAGAAGAATACTCTCGCTTAAAAGATAGGGTTTATCATTTCTACAATTTGAATTTCGGAGGATTGTTATGATAAAAGAATTTCTGTTTAAAACCGGTGCCGTAATGGTAAGCAACCACACGGAGCCTTTTTGGTATGCATCCGGAACCTTCGGACCCTTTTTTATTAATACACATTACTTGTTCGGTTCGGAAACCGAAGCGAAAGCTTTTTTAAATATTATCGACCGTTATGTTTCCGATAAAGATACCGCTCCTTCGCTCTTTTGTAAAATAGTTAAACAGCAATACGAAAAAAGCCGAATATACAAGAAGGTCATCGACACGTTGATCCGATCCATATCGGATCGTCCTGAAATTGAGAAAATCGATTATATTTCCGGCGGTGAAAGAAGAGATTGGTTCTTTTCCTATATAACGGCCATTCTTTTGGACAAGCCCCACATAACCCTGTTCAAGGATTTGAGCAGCAACGTTATTTACAAAGATACCGTCACGGAAACTCCGGATTTGTCCGGCAAGAGAATTATTCATATCTGCGATTTGGTAACACTGGCTTCAAGCTATATCAAGTCTTGGATTCCGGCATTGGAAAAATACAACGGAAAACTTCAAGAAACCTTTACGATCGTGGACCGATGCCAAGGAGGAAAAGACATTCTTGCACAACAGGGAATACGATTGCATTCTTTGGCGGACATCGATGAAAATCTTTTTATCGAAGCAAAAAACCAATTCATCATCAACGCGGAACAGCTGGATATGGTTTTGTCTTTTATAAAGGATCCCGATCAATTCATGCAGGATTTTATTCGCCGAAACCCCGAGTTTTTGTCACGATCCGTTGAAAAAGGGGGAAAGGATAAGGAACGGGCGGAAGCGTTTATGAAACAATTTTACAAAAGATAGTGATTTGTCGGCTTTGGGCTGCAGATCACGGAAAGAGAGTTTTGATCATGCACCAAGGACACAGAGAACGAGTCAGAGAACGTTTTTTAAAAGAAGGGTTGGATTCTTTTCAACCCCATGAAGTTTTGGAATTTTTATTGTTTTATTGCATTCCCCGTAGGGATACCAATGAAATTGCTCATCGATTGATAAATGAATTCGGTTGCCTATCCAACGTATTGGAAGCTCCCGTAGAAAAACTGGCGGAA
The DNA here is from genome assembly GCA_012744235.1 of Clostridiaceae bacterium. Lineage (GTDB taxonomy): Bacteria > Bacillota > Clostridia > JAAYHZ01 > JAAYHZ01 > JAAYHZ01. Next base: position 6,735 of record JAAYHZ010000424.1, on the reverse strand, counting down.
GTAAAGGGAATATCAAAAAATACGGCGGTTCTTTTATCGATGCTGCCGCATCTTTCACGTTATTATCTAAAAGATCGATGGGGACAAAGACCGGTTTTAAACAGCTCCCGAAAAGCCGGACAGTATGCGGCGGCGCTTTTAACCGGCAAAAGCTACGAGGAGTTTCTCGTGATATGTTTGGATTCCCAAAACAAGGTCATTCAAGTGGAAAATATACATAAAGGTACGGTTAATGAGGCGGTGGTTTATCCTCGTCTGGTTTTGGAAACGGCATTGAAGTACAAGGCCAACAGCGTCATATTCGCTCATAATCATCCCGGCGGCAGCTTAAAACCGTCCTCCGCCGATATCGAATTGACGGCAAAACTGAAGCATTTGCTCAACGGGATCTCCATTCGTGTAAACGACCACATTATTGCAGCCGGTACCGAATTTTTCAGCTTTGCGGAAAACGGAATGATTTAACCTGAATGTAACCTGAAAGGAACGTGGCTTCTGTTGAGTTCTTTTTTTTCTATGCTATAATCAAAGCATAGTCCAAACGGACGAATGGCCTAGTTGCTACTTTAAGGAGGTGAAGAGGGTTCTTTTACGCATGTTTCATTTGCGTTTCGTTTGAGCCCTCGGATTTATGAAAATTGGAATAGCTGAAGGGAATATTAGAACGCCAATCGGGATGCAAATGACCGGATATGCCGGGAGAGTATTCGGAGCCATGGATATCCATGATCAATTAAAGATGAGCGCCTTGTACATCGAATCGGAAGGTGTCGAATCCATGATTATCGTTTGTCAAGTGTTAGGCTTCGACCCTGATTTTTCTCGTGTTACCGAAGCAAAGATCTGTCAAGCCATAAATATACCGGAGACCAATCTGATCTTAGGTGCCATACATACCCACGGCGGTCCGGCATCGGGAACCTTGTACGGATGCGGTTGTGCGGATCCGGTATGGTTGGAGCAAACGCAGCAGGACTTGATTGATCTTGCGAAAAAAGCGGTGGCAAACTCCTTTGACGGCTACTTTGAATATGCGTCCGGCACATGTGAAATTGCATTGAATCGCGTTGCCATGAGCAAATATCCGAATTACATGGATATGATCGACAAGGAAACGGCCGTTGTGAAGTTTTATGAAACCGCTACCGGACAATTGAAAGCCGTTTTCTTAAACTACGGATGCCATCCGGTTGTTTTAAACCACAAAAACCATTTATACACCGCCGATTATGTATATTACGCCATTAAAAAACTGCAGGAAGCATACGGAGAAGACGTAGCCGTTATATTTTCCACCGGATGCTGCGGAGATTTAAATCCCCGTTATCGCTTTACCTTTGAAATGGCAGAGAAAACGGGTAACCTGTTAGCCGATTCGGTTGTCTCCGCAAAAAAGATATTTACAAACCGCCAAGCCCAAATCAAATGCCATGCCAAGCAATTGGTCATACCCTTGGTGATTGACTACACTTACGATGATTTGGCGGAATTTAAGAAAAAAGCGCTTGCCGAGGTCGAAAGACTTACCGAGCAAAACTACAACGAAAACTTCATTATGATTCAAGTGGAAGCCGTTAAAGCATTATGGGCGGAATTATGTATGAAAGGTTTTGAATCCGGAGATTTGAAAACAACGATTTATCCCATGATCAAGGTTCTGCAGATCGGAGATTTGAGCTTTATAGCGCTGCCTTTTGAAGTCTTTCATGAATTGGGGTTGAAAATAAAGGGGTTGTTTAATCGAGCCGGCCGTTCCATTGTCATGGGATATTCCAACGGTGTATACGGTTATTTGCCATACGGTGAGCTCTATGAAAAAGCAAGCTACGAAGCGAAAACCGCATTCCGTTATTACGGTTATCCCGGTCCCGTATGCAAAGAAGCCGGAGATATTATTTACAAGTATTTAGAGGAAATAGTGGATACCAACTAAAAAAATGTAACTAAAATCGACAAAATACAACCGAAACATCAAAAGCGGGTCTTTTCAATATTCTGCCGTGATACAATGGCGTCATGAAAAGACCCGCTTTGTTTCTATTGATCGGATACATATCCGGCATACTGATATACGTCAATAGGAAATCCTTTGCCGTTTATTTAATACTCTTTTTGTTTTGGCTTATCGTTATTTTCGATACGAAGCCTGAAAAAAGAATCCGCGTTTTAATCTTCATGGTTATTCCGTTGGTGATAGGCTTCATATACTCCGCTTATACCTTCCGGAGGCTTTATCCCGACAATTTAAATCAATATGACGGCAGGTATACGGAAGGATACGCCGTCGTAAAAAATATCAAAGAAAAAAGCGAAACGAATTTGATTATTGCAAAGGTTAAAAGCATGGAAGAAGCAACCATGAATGTGACCGTCACCATGGAGGTTCCGAAAGATGAGGATGTTTTACCGGGCGATCTTATTCGGTTTTACGGAACGCTTTCCATCCCTACAGGACAAAGAAATCCGGGTAACTTCAATTCCCTTCACTATATGGCAAGCAAAAAGCACGGTGCAAAAATCAACGGCGGGGGATTGATTGTCATGCAAAAAAGCTTTAAAAAAAGACCGATTATAAAAGGGGCGATTGCCGTCCGAAGAATGATTCTTACACGTATAGAAAAAATATATCCCGAAAAACATGCCGCTTTATTGTCCGGTATGACCATCGGATATACGGAGAATATGGATGATAACACCAAAGAAGCATTTTCTTTGTCCGGGATATCCCATATTATTGCAGTGTCGGGAGCACATGTAGCCTTTATTGCGATTCCTTTTCTTTTCGTTTTTAAAAGATTGGGCTTGAATATTTTTGTTTCGAACCTTTTATTTCTTCCGATTTTGTTTTTCTATGCTTTTGTCACCGGGTTGGAAGCATCCGTCGTAAGAGCGGTTGTGATGGCCGGAATCGGCTTTTTAGGAACACCTCTTTTGCGAAAACCCGATATTTTAAACACCTTGTGCGTAAGCTGCATTCTTTTACTTTTGTACGACCCCTTTATGCTATTAGGCGTAGGCTTTATGCTTTCTTACGGCGCTACTTTAGGAATCGTTTTGATTTTAACGAAACTACGTGTTTTAAAACTATTTGTCAAGCTGCAGGGCGGCACTACCGATATTTTTCTAAGCTCCTTTGCCGCCACCGCAGCCATTCTTCCTATCACCGTCAAATATTTCTACATGTTCACCCCTTATTCTTTAATCGCCAACATGCTTATCATTCCTTTTACCGCCATTATAACCGTATGCGGGTTGCTGTCCGTGTTTCTTCCTTTGTTTTTAGGAAATATCATCGCTTATCCCGTTACGGCTATGTTGGAATTTATTATGAGAATAACCCGAGGGATATCGGAGCTCCCCGGGGCTAAGCTGCTTATGAACATTCCTTCGGATTACCAAATAGCCGTTTACTATATGATCCTTTACTATCTTTTGACGAAAAAGGAGCGCAAGCAAAAAATCAAACCTAAAAGAATAATTCTTGTTGCCGTTGTCATTCTGTCCGTTGTTCATGTTTCTCTTTTTTACTTCGATCGAACGCAGGTAACCTTTATCGACGTCGGACAAGGAGACGCAATTTATATTAAAACGGCAAGCAACAAAGTGTTCTTGGTTGACGGGGGAGGCAGTGCAACTTATGATGTAGGTCAAAACATTGTGATTCCTTTTTTACTTTCCCGGCATGCGAAAAAAATCGACGGGTTGTTTTCAACTCATAATGACATTGACCATATCGGCGGATTGGTTGAAGTTGCACGTCATCTCACGGTGAAAAACGCCTATTTGCCTTACTATTACCGGCAATCCGAAAGCGAAAGCGTTCAATCCGTTATACAAAACAGTTTGAATGTTACCTATTTATATGCCGGTCAAATCGTCCGGATCGATAAAGACACATCCATAAAGGTTCTATGGCCGCCGGTTACGGTGAATCCTTCCGATTCAAGCAACCATTTGTCGTTGGTTCTTTTGTTTCAATACAAGAAGTTTAAGGTTTTGTTAACCGGAGATTTGGATGAAGAAGGAATAAGAAGGATGTTGTCCGATTATTCGAAGCCCTATTGTACGGCTTTAAAAATACCTCACCACGGCGGTAATAATTTGGAAATGGAAACTCTTATCAAACATTCCGCTCCGGATTTGGCCGTCATTTCGGTAGGAAAAAACAATCGATACGGTCATCCCGCTCCAAGCGTTCTTGATGTATTGGATCGGTACGGTATACCGGTTTTGAGAACGGACCAAAGCGGCGCTATTACCATTGTCACAAACGGAGCTTCTTATTCAATTAGAAAATATTTGAATTGACCAAATAACTTTAATTATAAGCCCATATGATATACTTTTAGTAAAGAGAATATATTAAAAGAAAGTATTGTTAGACGGGCCGATTTTGCACAAATGTTATTGCCCTGCATGCAGCAAAGAATTCAAGGCCGTATACGGAAAACCGATAACCGAAACTTCCTATGGCGAGCATTTAATTTCCAATGTTGACGGGATAACGGATTTTATGAAAGAAATTTACGGTATTGTAAAGTCCGTAAACCCCGAACTCATGCTGTACATTAACAACTCGGCACTTCGGGCGGATGTTACCGGCAGCAATACGCGAAAAGTGGAGCCCTATGTGGATACAGTGATTTTTATTGCGGGTGACTACAAACCCCGGTCCTTCTATATGCATACCTACCATGAAACGAAGCTGTATTATGCCCAATCGTTGGCTAACGGAGCAAATGTATGGTATGGAATACAAGGTCCCTTTGACCAAATGAATACCGAGGGCGGAAAAGCGGTAATCGAAATGAATGCATTCATCAACAAGCACAAGGATATCTTTGCAGGCTCTAAAGAACAATCATGAGTTGCGCTCATGTGGCCGCAGGACAGTGCGAATTATTACTCGTCCGGCGTCATCAAAACCGATTTTACCGAAGCCGGTCAAATAGGAACGAAAAAAGCGGTATGCAGCAACCATTACAAAGCGTTTATGGGCTACTACGAGGTTTTACAGCGCAGCCATATCCGGCACAGCATTATCGATGAGGACAGTATATTAAACGATGATCTTTCAAAATATGATTTGCTGATTTTGCCTGTCTGTGCTTGCATGAGAGATGAGGTAGCGAATAAAATTCGCGACTTTGTTGCAAAGGGCGGTAATTTGATATCCGAATTCGATACGGGATATTACAACGAATACGGAACAAAATCCGACGCTTTAAAGCTTGCGGTCATTCAAGGCATTGAAAAAGTCAACGGGTTTGTCGAGTACACGAACGGTATCGGAACAGGTTATCAACGGGTAACCGATGAATGTGCCGTAACCGAAGGATTAAGCCGGAAGTATACGCCGGCACCGGTTCTTGCCGGATGTTATGCCGAACAAAAATGCTGCGGTTCATGCCGAATACTGCATCCCGATGGCAAGTCGCTATACGGAGATTCCGAAAGATTCTTATCCTTCGGTAATAAGTAACAAATACGGTAAAGGCGGAAGTATATACTTTTCGGTGCTCTCGGAGAGTTTTATAACGGAATGACAAATCCCGATCATAAGCAAATGATTAAAAATGCGGTATGTGATTTGGCGGATCCTTTGGTTTCGACTAATGCACCGGGGAGCGTTGAGGTTGTGCTTCGAAAACAAAACGACAGATTCCTTTTGCATATTATCAATATGACGGGAGAACCGGAGCGTCCGATTAAAAAGCTTACCCCCGTAAGAATATTCAATTTTCGCTAACACTTGATACGGATGTCACATCCGTGAAAACGGTTTCCGGTCAACATGTTGCTGACGTATCCAAAACCGAAAACGGTATAGAATTCATGTTACTGAGGTTTCGAATTATGAAATCATGCTCATTGACTGACATGACGGTTTTCTTCTTAATTTATGGATATCGACATTTGTGCAGGCATGAATTTTGCGACGTTTCGCCCGGAAGCAAGCCCGGATACTGCTAAAAAATTCTGCAAAAGTGTTGCAATTTTAAAAAAGGCATGTTATACTGAACTGCGTGTCTACGATAGACTTAATTTTACATAGAATCCTTGTCAGTAGGAGGTGAATCAATTGGCAAATATTAAATCATCTATTAAGAGCATTAAGAAAACCGAAGTTCAAACGTTAAGAAACCGGTCTATAAAATCAGCTATGAAAACCGCATGCAAGAAGGCGATTCAGGCCATTAATGATAAAACCGCTAACGCGGAAGAGTTATATAAGACGGCAATCATCGCTCTTGATAAAGCTGCGACCAAGAACGTTATTCATAAGAATGCTGCTGCTAGGAAAAAATCACAATTAACGAAAGCTTTCAATTCAATGAATGCATGATAAAAGACCGGGCAACCCCGGTTTTTATTATTTTATACGGTTATACAGCCTCTATATTGAATTTCTTTTCAGCTAAAGCCGGAATGAGAATATCCAGTCCGGCTTCAATGGACATTCTTCCCGATTTTATATCCATATCGATTCTATTCAGAAGCCCTATGGCTTCCTTTAGTCCTGCTTGTCCGTATCTTTCGGCATTGGTCATATTTTTCCGTGTTATAAAATCCGGTGTTTTCATTTTTGCCGATATATCCCGAACGGATAATCCGTTCTTTTTCATAAACAGAATATCGTTTAAGACCATAAATTGTCTTGCGATCATAAAAAAGATCATAAAATGCGGTTCCTTTAGTCGGATTAAACCGTACAGCTTACGGTAAGCCATATCC
>JAAYHZ010000423.1 GCA_012744235.1 Clostridiaceae bacterium | reverse complement strand
CTCCAGTCCTAACGCATAATCTCCGGTTTTCATGGATTTCCATTGGATGAATCGGTCCAAGGATTCTTTTTTGTAGGATAAATAAACTCCGAACCCGAGTTTTTCATTTTTAACTAAAACCGTTACGTAACCGTTGTCATCGGCGGTTAAGTCGTGATAGAAAACCTGTTCCTTGTACCCGTCTACCGGGTTTTCAAAGGTTTTAAAGCTTTTTATTCCTTTTGCCGCTTCTTCGTCTCTCGGAACGGAAGAGCAATTCGGAAGGACGAGTTCGGTGTCTTCGGACAAGAAAGGATAACCGAAATTGAAATGGTATAATATCATGAATTCTTGGGTTTCGAAGCCGTGATTTGTCAAAGAGTCGTTGATCTTGACATATTTTCCACCGAATTCGGAGGTCAAGGTTCTGTTAAGAATCAAGTTCTCCCCGAATAAACGGCTTTCCGCCATCTCACCGGATATTTCCATAATATATTTATCATAAATCCATTTGGCCGAAGCGCTTACCCGGGAAGCGGGAACCGCATGGATCGTTCCGTGTTGGGTATATTGTACTCCGTCAATTATACAAGGAGATCCTACGTTGGATAAGCCGCAAGTAAAGAGCATTCCTCCTTGAAAATTTTTAGTAAATTCCGCAGGGTCGGGATTGTAATAGTGAGGATGAACCAATCCGGCCTTGGATACAAAGCTGATGTTGATTCCTTTGTATTTCACCTTAAAAATATCCAAGCATTTGTCCTGCAGTACGATGTAATTCAGTCCGCCGCCTGTTTCCACCTCGAAGGCTTTCAAGCCTGCCGCCTTCCCTTCCGTATACATAAAAGGCGTAATACCGGCCATTTGGCTCATGTTGGCGCATTTACTCAATAGATCCTTCTTATCATAGGAGAGAAAATTCGATTCGCTCATTTTGGAAACCTCCGTTTGCTTTATATTTCCTTCTTCAACGTTTATTTATCCTTAAAGGCTTGTCTTCCTCCAAATCCCTAATTTTATCTCGCAGTTGTGCCGCCAATTCAAAATTAAGATTGGCGGCGGCTTCCTTCATTTGCTTCTTCAATTGGTTAATCAAGTCCTGCTTATTCCCCATGTCAATTTTCTCGGCGATTCTTCTTTCAATGTCGTATACTTCCTCGGGTTCTGCGGCGATACTTGCTCGAATGGCTTCCCGAATATTCTTCTGTATGGTTTTCGGCGTTATATTATGCTTTCTATTATACTCCAATTGAAGTTTTCTTCTACGTTTGGTTTCGCTTATGGCACGTTCCATAGATCCGGTAATGGTATCCGCATACATAACCACCCTTCCTTCTGCGTTTCTTGCGGCACGGCCGATGGTTTGTATTAAAGAGGTCTCCGAACGTAAAAATCCTTCCTTGTCCGCATCCAAAATGGCAACCAAAGCCACCTCCGGCAAGTCCAATCCTTCTCGAAGCAAATTAATACCCACCAAGACATCAAACTCGCCTTTTCGAAGATCGGCGATGATTTCCGTTCGTTCAAGGGTGGCGATATCCGAATGGAGATAGCGGACATTGATACCCGCCTCGTCCAAATAGTCGGTCAAATCCTCCGCCATTCTTTTGGTTAATGTAGTCACCAATACCCGATACCCTTTTTCTACGGTTCTCCGAATCTCTTCGGTTAAATCGTCGATTTGGCCTTTGACCGGTTTCACTACGATTTCCGGGTCCACCAGCCCGGTAGGCCGAATAATCTGTTCCACGAATACGGGGCACTTTTCCCTCTCGTAATCGGAAGGAGTTGCACTGACGTATATGGCTTGGTTTACCTTCTCCTCAAACTCATGAAATTTCAAAGGCCTGTTATCATAGGCGGAAGGCAAGCGAAAACCGTAAGTGACCAAGGAATCCTTTCGAGCCTTGTCTCCTTTGTACATGGCGCCGATTTGAGGAATGGTAACGTGAGACTCGTCAATGATGAGCAAATAATCCTTCGGAAAATAGTCCAACAAGGTATAGGGGGGCGATCCGGGCTCCCTTCCGCTTATATGCCGGGAGTAGTTTTCGATTCCGGAGCAAAAGCCGGTCTGCTTGAGCATTTCCAAATCATATCGGGTCCTTTGCTCGATCCTTTGGGCCTCCAGCAGTTTGTTTTCCTCTTTAAATTTTTGAATCTGTTCCGCAAGCTCTGCCTTAATACTCTCTATGGCTCGTTCCATTTTCCATGAGGTCGTGGAATAGTGAGATGCGGGAAAAATCGCCGCATGGTTGGTCGTACCTAATATTTCTCCTGTCAAATAGTCGATCATGCATATTTTATCGATTTCATCACCGAAAAATTCTACACGAATCACTTCCCCGGAAGAAGAGGCAGGGAAAATTTCCAGCACGTCTCCCCTTACCCGGAAGGTTCCACGCTTAAAATCGATTTCATTTCTTGTGTATTGAATATCGATCAGCTTTCTTATGATTTGATCTCGGTCATATGTCATGCCCACTCGTAAAGACTGCATCAAGGTGGTGTAGTCCTCCGGATCTCCCAAGCCGTATATGCAAGATACGGAGGCTACAATAATGACGTCTCTTCTTTCGAAAAGAGCGGCGGTTGCCGAGTGGCGCAGCTTGTCAATTTCGTCGTTAATGGACGAATCCTTTTCGATATAGGTATCCGTAGCAGGAATATACGCTTCCGGTTGGTAGTAATCGTAATAGCTGACAAAGTACTCGACGCAATTCTCCGGGAAAAATTCTTTGAATTCCATATACAATTGCGCCGCTAAGGTTTTGTTATGCGCAATAACCAATGTAGGCTTTTGAACGTTCTGTATAACATTAGCCATGGTAAAGGTTTTACCGGATCCGGTTACTCCTAAAAGCGTTTGGTGCTTTTTCCCCTTAAGAATACCTTCCGTTAGCTTTTCGATGGCTTGGGGTTGATCCCCTCTAGGAGTATATTCCGATACCAATTTAAATTCTTTTTCCAACATTTTTCTTCGTGCCTGTCTTAAAATTTTATTATTCATCTCTAACTTAACCGGTGAAACCGTTTTGAATCAACCACTTTTCACATAAATCCATCCAAGTGCGAACCTCCGGCACTTCGTATTTGATACCCAAACCGTGTCTGCCCTTTTGGAATATGTGGCATTCAAAAGGTATTTTATAACGGGATAAAGCGGCTGCGAAAAACAGACTATTTTCCACCGGTACCCCTGCGTCTTCCGCGGTATGCCATAAAAAGACGGGAGGCGTATCCGGTGTCACTTGTTTTTCAAGAGAGCAGAGCTCCGTAAGCGTCGGATCGGGATTGTCTCCCAACAGATTTCTTTTACTTCCCGCATGTCCCAACCGATCCATAAGAATAACCGGATAACCGAGAATGCAAAAGTTCGGCCGACAGTCGATCTTGCCGATTTCGTCGTCTAAAGACAACTCCTTCAATCGATGGACGGTTACAAAAGCCGCCAAATGTCCGCCTGCCGAAAATCCCAAAATTCCGATTTTGTCTTTATTTGTACCGAATTCCTCGGCATGACGACGAACAAGCTGAATGGCTCTTACGGCGTCCATTTGAGGATAAGGATACCGATAAGGCGCTGTGCGGTAATCCAAAACAAAGGCGTTGATGCCGATAGAATTCAGCCAGCAGGCTACGGGTTCTCCTTCATGGTATGCTCTTCCTACGTAGCCACCCCCCGGGCAAACCACAACCCCGGAATGCTTCGTATTGTCTTTGATAATATAAGGTGTAATGGCAGGTTCAAATTGATCTCCCTCGATGAGTCCCGGTATCTTATCCCATAATTTCATAACGGCAAATCCTCCATCCGTTTATATATTACGGAAAAAATTATACCACGATCAAAGAGCAAGGGCAATCGACCGGATTTTAACCGGTTCTTTTTCATTGTATAACCTTACGCCTTCATGTATAATATCGTTAACGAAACGCAAAAGTATGAAGGAGCAGCTATGGAAAGTTCCAAACAAGGAAACATATTCGTTTCTTTTTATAAAAGCATAACGGATTTCGACTATTACAAGCATTTTATACACCAAACCACAGGCAAAGCATTCGGTTATTTGATCATTGTCAGTTTGTTTTTCTTTTTCATCTCCACTTTACCCGGTATCTTTCAGTATAAAACCGTTGTAGAAGAGATCTTCCAAAACACGGAACAGCTCCCCTACTTTGAAATTAAAGACGGAAAGCTTCGGATGGATTCCGATACGTATCATGTGGTGTATGAGAACAAGGACATCGGAATGATTGTAATCATCGATCCCGTGAACGGGTATCGAAAAAGTGATCTCAGTTATTATCCCCTTGCCATTTTATTGACGGAAACGGAATTGATTCAAAAAACCGTAACGGCTTACAATACCATTCCGCTTGAAAGCTTATCCATGTTCACATTGACAAAAGAGAATATTACGCAGCGGTTCGGCAAGTTTTTCTTAACCCTCATACCGGTCTTAACTATATATATGATGGTTTTCGGGTTAGGCGTTAAAGTCTTGGCATGCTACATCGTACATTTCATCTCCATTATTTACGTCATGATAAAAAGAATCAATCTGGACAGAAAATCCATATTCCGTGTCTGCTGCCACGCCATCACGCTGCCTACGGTGGTCGGAACAATCCTAACCATATTGAAGCTGAATATCGTATTTTGGGATTATATTTTCATCCTCGCCGCATTTTTGTATTCCTACAACGCCATTAAAAAATACGCCGGCGACCGG
>JAAYHZ010000422.1 GCA_012744235.1 Clostridiaceae bacterium | reverse complement strand
GTATGAATATGATACAATATCGGATATTTCTTAAAAATAATTTCTTTATCATCGTTAGCAAGTTTGTTATTCATCCACAAGAAATCAAAGATATCTTTTCTATTTACAAAATGGGCTTGAAGCTTTGTCCGATTGATCGGCGCGCCTACAGTATTTTTACTTGTATGATATTCTATGTCGTTTTCTTCCATCAACTTTTTGCAATAATCATAAAAATTGGAGGCTTTCCCCTCATAACCCTGTTTGGTAATAATGTAGAGTATATCTTTCAATATTACTCCTTCGGATAGTTTCCGGATAATGAGATTCCTATAGACATCAAGTTTTGAATCCCTCCTCTTCGCCGTTGAAAGATTCCTGCACAAAATATCAGGATCCCCTGTTTTGTACTTACGTATGGTTCTATAAGTATGCCCTGTCAGCATCCTGATGTAGGACGGTGAATACCCCTGTTGTAAAAACTCCTGTATCCGAATAATATCCTCCTTACGCTGTCTCTCACTATAGGTCAGCTCATTTTTTTTTATTTTGTTCCGTCTTTAACCGAGGTTCTGTTTCATGGGCCGAAGATTCATCGGAGATCATAATTTTACTTGGGATCTCTTTTGATAAAACATCCTTAATCGCTTTCAACAAGTTTTGGTGGAGGTGAAAGCGATCCGCTATCTGCATAACATCAGGTAATACTTCCGATATGGCTTTTGCATATGCACTTGCTCTATCACGAGTGATCATTGTTATATGTTTATTATTCTGCAACCATTTCTTTAACTCGCTACCATCGCGTCCATCCAACAATGCAACCGGTTTATGGGTTCTTTGATCACAGATTAAGGTTCCATATGTCTGACCTTTCTTGTAAGCCCAATCATCAACTCCTATAATTTCACTACAACTAACATCCTGTCTTTCAGCATATCTCATTAATAATCGGATTATTGTATCGCCGCTGACATCAATACCCATATATTTGCAGATACGTGAACATCCTTCACAACTACTGTTCGAAGCTATTGTCAAAATGAGATCTTCTAACCGTGCTGTCCTTCTTCTATACCATCCCGCAAAACCATGTAATTCTTCAGCAAATACTTTTTGATTACAATCGATGTTATTACAACGGTACTTATATGCAGTAACTATAAGAAGAACAGACCTACCTAAAATTGGTAAATCGCTAATTTTACGCTTATATGTGCTATGATATTGATTAGACTCACAACCACAGCTAGGACACTTCTGACTCTTTGTTCTTGACTTTACCTCAACTACGATTCTATCAGATGTTTCATTTATGCTTGTTATTTCTATATCCTCAGGATAAAACTTCTGCAGATCTAATAAATGTGACAAAATGACTTCCCCCTATATCCGGTATTCTATTATTATAGACCTTCTTGTTATGCTCATCAAGGGGAAATACCCAAATTTACGGAAGAACCTCAACATAGGGCAGAATATTCAGTTAGCCGATCTAACAGACAAAGATAGGGATAAATTAAACCGGAACGACTTGCCGGTCGTTTAACGCTTGATAATCCGGTGTTTCCGTTAGATTACCGGAATGCTGTCGGGCCAAGATTATCCATGGTATCCCTTTTTTATAAAGAACCGAACTAAAAACACCTACCCTGAAGGATAGGTGTTAATGATACAATATGATAAAAATGAATTTTACTTTCCTTTTTTATATGTAATATGCCCACCCTTGTTTTGATCTGTCGAATGTACGTTAGTAATTGTACCGTCTCGTTTTTCGTCCCAAGAAACCCGTTTATTACGTTCCTTATCGTATACAGTATGGTGGATTGAGCCATCGCTTCTTACTGTAGACTTTACTACCTCTGGTACGGAAGTTGAATGTTCATTTTTTCGTATATGCGATGAAAAAGAACCTCGGGAATTTAAAAATAATGTCATTGTTTTTTTGCTTAGGATATCTTTGTATCAAGTTTTCCATTAATTCACGTTCAAATATCTCTTTCTTATCATCGGGAAGAACATGAAGGTACGGTCGCAAACCGGTGCCTCGATACCATTCCAAGATATCGTTATGGGATTTCATAACATGATAATAAACGGTTTCCCAAATAAAAAACTTCTCCGATGCTTCGGATAAAAGATCGTAATATTCGCTTTGACTAAGCGTGTAAAAAATGCGAGGTTCTTTGAAATACGACCTCCATTTATCGGAAGTTACGAGTTCGTAAATTGCTTTTTGGATCGGTTCGTTATCATTCATCGGAATTTGAACGGCCAAGACACCGTTTTCATTCAACAAGTTCAGCATATTTCGTATAAGATGCTTATGATCCGGTACCCATTGGATGCACGCATTTGAGAAAACAATATCGAAGTCCTTATCCAATTGGAATAGATCTTTACTGGCATCACATATTTTAAAGTCTAAATTCGGATAATTTATTCTTGCCGTTTTGATCATTTCCTCCGATTTATCGACTCCAAGAATATAAGCATTCGGATATTTCTTATACAAAACCTCCGTGCTGTTACCGGGGCCGCAACCGATATCCAATATTTTTCTAGGATGAACCGTTGTAATTCGGTTGGCCAAATCAACAGCGGGTTGAGTACGTTCGGCTTTAAACATCAAATATTGCTCCGAATTCCAATCCATAAATGAAAGCCTCCGTTTCTTTTGCAATATGTTATGAAGATCTTGCTTTATCGTAGATACTAACCTTTCTACCGGCCGCTCCTCATCATCACTTTAGATATTCATCAATTACGCGTTGCATTTCTATCATAACATTTTCAACGGCTGTCATATCATAATGCTTGATAAAATCATTATAGCTCATCCCTGTTCTGATGACTCCCGTTATATCATATATTACGGGTTTTCCGTATGCGTTTAAGTAGTTAAACAAATTGATGACGGATAAGTCTTGAAAAAATCTATATAGATCGTTTCCGATCAACTTTTGATTTACATGAATCGAGAAAAGGCTTCTGTAATCCACTCCGTCAATAATATAGTGTTGTTGTTGAATATATTTTTCCCAAACAATGGGAGACGCATACCATTCATAGACAAAAGGCCTTTCCAATGCCGGACTTTCGAGCCTGTGGCTGTCATCTTTGTCATTTCATGATCGGATGATACACTTTACGGATACCGAATTCGATTCCGGACACCTAACAATATCAAGCGACTCATGAAAAAATTCAACCGCTTTTCTCGGAAGCTTTATCTGTCTTCCGAACGGTCATCCAATCCTCTATTTATTGAATAATCTTGTCCATAATGAGAATATCCGCAAAGGTTTCATCTTACAATGAGGGAAACAAGATGCGGTAAAGCTTACATAGCGAATGCTCTAGTTCATGTATGGCCAATACGGATACAAGACAAATTTTGTTCGTCTCCTTAAGTTATTCGGCAAATTGGAGGCGTCACGCATCCAAGGAAAGTATCCACAGATAAAGTAACGGTATTAAAAATATGCCCTTATCATACCGGATAAGGATCTCCTTATTTCTTTTTCAAACCAAGGGCAGCGTACCCTCCTTCGAACTTATGGAATAAAGATGAGGACATGTATCGACTAAATTTTGATCTCAATTAGTCTTCGAAGGTTGGCATCAACGGTTAGAGGGTAGTGCCCTTGCCGATTCCGTTTTTGACCGTATCGATCCGTCTTTTTACATAATGAAAATTGATAATGATGTTTCCATGAGACAACATAAACGCTTTACACAGGATTTATGCTCAACTTTTGGAGTAATCGAGAAACCAACGGCTCTCGTTATCATATTACCGGCTCTTTGTAACGGAGCAGCCGGCTCTATCAAAGAGATTCCGCGGCTTTTGCCGCCTTGAAATTTTCATTTATTTCTGTTTTCGATATTGCGTAGGAGAGAGACCGGTTTTCTCTTTGAAAACTCGGTTAAAATAGGTGACATTGTTAAATCCGACTTCAGAAGCGATTTCCGATACCTGCTTACCGGAATCCTTTAAGAGCTCCATCGCCCTTCGGATGCGCAGATTAATCAAGTATTCGGTGAAATTGCTTGATGTGGCCAGCCTGAAAAGGTAGCTAAAATAAGAGGGAGAAAAACAGACCTCTTTTGCCACGTCTTCAATGCTAATATCGGCGTTATAATTTTCTTCGATATATTGAATGGCATAATTCACGGTTTCTTTATGTTTTACATATACCGAATGGTTATCGGTAGAGCTTTCGACATGCTTTCGAAATTCCCGACCTAAAATCACGAGAAGCTTTAAAACAAGAGCCTTCACCATGAGCGAATATCCTTTCTGTCCTGCCGAAAACTCCCTTAATGCTTCTTCCAAAAGGTCTTCGACCTCTATTTGTGCACTGCCGGAAAGGCTGAACACTTGGTTTACTTTGTTTGCATAAGAGATAAAAGGCTCAAGGTACGCAAAATCAAAGAAATTATTGTCGATGTCAGAGAAGTTTTGGTTTATAAATTCCGGAAGAAACTCCAGCTCTATAATCTGTGTTTTTTCTCGGCTTGGAAGCAATATATGAGGGATAAACGGAAGAATAACGGATATATCTCCCCGTTTGTATTCAAATTCAAAACCGTTAATAATATGGGTGGCTTTCCCCTCGTATATGTAATTGATTTGCAATCCTCGATGTCGGTGAGTTTTTTTGTCTATTCTCGGAACATATTTGGTAATGTGAACCTGGGGATTCTCTCTTTGGTCTTTCGTAACGTTATATATAGGGATATCGCTGTATTCAGGCTTATCGAGAAAAGAATAATCCATAAATGGATACCTCGTTATTTGATGTAATATCAATAAAGTATAGGTATTGTTACATGAAGTATACCATATTAAAGAACGGATGACAAATTTCTATTTTAAGCCCTGCATCCCCTCGTGCCTTTTTACGACAAATATGAATTTTGCATTTCAACAGTCTAAAGCAATCAATGACCCGGAAAATCCGGGTCATTGATTGCTTCAGAAGTTAACTCGCTCTTATTTATCCGTTATATCCTTCCAACAACCGTAAAGCGTTTTTACGGCTCACCTTTTCATAGACTTCAAAAGAGATATTCCCTTGTTCATAAGCTTCGTCAAGCCATGAAGATAATTTTGCAAAGGGATGTTCGATCTGTCCCGGATCCGTAAAATCGGTACCGAAATACAAACGATCTTGGAATTCTTCTAAGAATTTATATCCGAACTCGGGATCTCTTGTAATGGCGTTATGACCGGATCCTGCGGAAAGATCTCCGTGAAGATTCGGGTACTTTCTCATCAGCTCCACAACACGCCCTCCCGGCTTTACGGGTCCCTTCGGATAACCGCTGCGGTTTTCCATGGAGCAGTCACCGGAAATCTCCGCCCAAAAACGCTGGGAATGGCCGAGTATTATGAGCTTGGGGAATTGCTCCAATACTTTTTCCAAACGCGGCAGCCCGACCAAATCAATAAGTCCGTAGGTTCCGAACCCGGGATTGCCGATATGGATGGTCACCGGCATATTGCATTTTTCACAGTGATAAAACAGGTTAAGAACCCTCGGATCATCCATATCAATATTGGCTGTCAATTCCCCTACGCCTTTGGCTCCTCTTTCTTTGTAATAGCTTATGAAATAGGATAAATCGGTTTTAGGACTGTTGCCGCTGATGCGAGGGTCCACTCCGCAAAACCAAAAGTAGGTCTCCGGATGCAGCGTTGCCAGCTCGTAAGCCTCGTCGTTAGTTATGATCTGCCCGGATCCTTCAGGACCGCTCATGCCTAAAGGTAAATTTACGCCTTTTTCGATTCCCAATCGGTCATACAAAGAGCGAAGCTCCTCATAGGTGGGATATACATAGCCTGCCAAAGACGCTACACCGTGTACCTTTCTCGAGTGAACATGAATATCGATTTTCTTTACCTTCATTTTTTCTTACCTCTTTTCCGCCATTGCTTGTACTTCCAAAGCAAGCTCCGTCGATTGAATGGCATCCGTCGGTTTTAGTATAGTCGGTATATCTTGGTTTGTTAATATAGTCAGCAATTCTTTCGCTTGGCTGTTTTTCGGCTGTAAAAGCTCTACCGTTCTCGGTTCCAGATCATCCGATACAACCTTTACCAATATTTCGGGGTATTGAACCGTTTCAATCATACCCTTCGTTCCGGTAATCATAACACGGGCATCGGAATGTGCAGGAAATTTATCCGGAGTAAGCCAGCTGTCTAAGATCGTAACCAATGCGTTGTTTTCCATGATCATCGATACGTATCCGGTATCTTCGATCGTATAATCCTTGTATCTTGCCGTCGATGCTTTGGCGTATGAAATTTCCTTACATTCGCTTCCTGAAAACCAACGTGCAAGGTCCAAATCATGAACACCGATATCGTTCAAAATTCCACCGTAGCGTTCATCAAACATCCAAGAGGGTCGGTTTTGAGGAGCCAATCGCATAGGACGAACAAAATACATATGTACAATATCGCCTATCAAGCCTTGGTTAATCATTTCTTTTACCGTATAGTAGCCTTTTGCATATCGGCAAGTAAGCCATAAATTCGCAGACAGATACGGTTTTTCTATTAAGAGGGATTTTATCCTTTCAAGATCGGATTTACGAGTTACTAATGGTTTATCAAAAACGATGGATTTATCGTTTTGAAGAGCCCGAATCGCAATATCTCCCTTGTACCCGTTTGCAGCAGAGGATAAAACCGCATCGAAATCACATTGGGCATATACCTCCTCTTCATTTTCAAAGCATTTTGCATTCGGAACCATCTCCATAGCCCTTTTTACATTTATAGGCTCTCGAGGGTCGCATAGAGCGACAATATTAAATTCCGGCTCCGCTAAAAGCTGACTGATCATCGAAAAAATATGGGGATGCCCAAGTCCGATTACCGCTATTTTTATCATTTCTCATCTCCGTTCCGCTGTCCTACCATAGGAAGCTGTATTTTTAATAAACGGTCCATGGCCGTTTATTTCATCATGCCTTGTAACTTAAAGGAATCCTGAATTTCATCCGGGTGTCGATATAATAAAGGTAGCCTTTGTTGAAATCGTCATTGTCTATGTATCCACGTATAAGGGAGGAATTGCCAAGATGAAGTCTTATTCGATCTCCAAGCGTCTCCGCCTTCTTTATATAGTAGCAGCTGTTGTACTCTCCCTTTCCCAATACACCGTTGTCAACATATATGTATCGATTCTCAAGTATTTCAGGGTCTACATCTTCATTTATCTTTATCTCAATTACGCTGTGATCGGTGAAATCTCGGCTAAAATCGAGGATTTCACCGGTTACGGCTCCTTGTATTCCTTTACGATCTCCGATTACATCGCCGTCGTTTACGTATGCGGTTACAACCTTTTGATTATGTACGGAATAGACACCGATAAAACCGCGGAAATCAAACCGATCGTCGACTCGGACGAGCAAGCCGTTATTGGTGCTGTAAACAATATAATCGATGCGACCGTCTTGAAGGGCGACCTTAACACCGCGCACCCGATCGGATTCCCCCGCCGTACCGTCTATGATCTTTATTCTCGCTTCCTCGATACGTGAAACATATCGTTTTTTATCGTAGGGCTCGATAACGGCGGTGAACAAGGTATCAAGATTTTCTCCTTTTCTTCGGAGCAATACCTTTTTAAGCTCTTCGGGAGCACCGACACTCCTTGGCAATTGAAAGCTTGTGATTGCAACCTCGGAAAGCTCGGAAGCATTCTCGTTGAGCATGGTCAGACGCAAGTGCAGATCTTCGCTTTTTACCATTTGAAGGCTTCGAAAATCCGTTATCTTAAAGTCCGCTTCTATCGTTTCTTTCGGATCCATCGCTCGTTTTACGTCATACATCCACGTATATCCCGGAGGGAATTTCAGCGGACTTTCATATTCACCGTAGACCGTCAATGGATCCGGTCCCCAAGGCACGTCTTCTCCGGCATAGGTACCTTTTCCCTGTGCGATGAGCTCCGTGTTTTCAACGGTAACATCATCGGATTGCGCATGGAAGCAGTACATATGATCATACCCGCCTTTTACGCGGAAAAAGTCCACGGCATAGCTAACGGTTTCGTCCGCATCTACCGATACTAACGTTCTTCGGTAAATGTCCGCAGCATCAAAAACTTCCGGAGCTTGAACATCCATCACTTTAATATTTCCCGCATCATCGAAATGAAGGGGGTCGGAAACGCAGCTGCGATTCTGCGATGCGTTGGTAATATGATTCTTGTCCCGTATTCCATCGTTTACTACTACGGTAGTGTGAGCGATCGGTTGTGCATCCCACTGCAGTCTTTGGGGATTCGGCGTTTTGCTTGTGGGGTTGCCCAAATCCGGTATGATATCCAATCCGTATGCATATCCTCCGAGATTCAATTTGTCTTTATGGCCGTGTCCGCTGTTTCGTCCGTAGTAAATCCAAAAGCCTCTTCGCGTATCACGAGACTCGCTTTCGTTCTCTTCGTAAAAGCCGTCCCTGAGCATCATCAGTCCGTATCCCGCAAAGTTTCTGCTTGTATCTTTGAAAGACTTTTTCTTGTCTACATATTTTAAAACATCCTCTTGGATTTTTTCCGGGTCCTTTGTAAACAGGTCGGCTCTTAAACCTTCTACGGTACGGTTGTTTAGCCTGTATAGGGTTTGTGCCAATTCCTCGTCCCATATTCCTGCGCACCATGCTTCGATCAAGGCGCTCTTCGTAGCCGGCATCAAGTACATGGAAAAGGCCGTTGTCGTATCCCCTATATTCGGTACCGTACGCCCGATGTTAATATGGTCGCAGGCACTGTAGATCATCCTCTTGATTTTCGGATGCCGGAAAAGGTTCGCTTTCGGGTATCGATCGTAGTCTTTTAGGATCATCGCGATATTAAGCAAGGTGGAAATCCACGTGCTGTTATAGCTGAAAGAGGCTTCGTTTCCTAAACCGTCCCGACAAATGGTGTCCAACAATTGGGCGTAAATGTTGCCTCCCGTTACCTCTCGTATACCGGACGTTCCGCTTTTAAAAAGCCACTCGATCATTTCCTCCGTTTCCGGACTGCCGTCCAAAACCACGGCCGCATATGCAAGAGACAGTTGATAATACCCCCAGTTGCCGTTGATACGGCCGTCTTTTACCGCCGTGTAGGTTTCTCGTAAAATGTTGTTGTCGATATTCATTCGAATTGCGGAAGGACAAGACTTAGGACTTTTCATCCGATATTTTATGGCTTTTTCATGCAGGAAAGAAACGACTTTCGAATCTTCAAATGCCGTATAAAGCTTGTCGTAGCCCGGAGCGAAAATATATATCAAGGAATTGTCGGCAATTCTGCCTAATACCTTGCCCCTTTTGGCGACACCGTCCGAGCCCGGTAAAACGGAATAAGGCTCCAAATCCATATCCGGGTATACATCGGCTATCAGGTCCAAAAGGATAGCTCCCGTCCTTCCGTACCTTATATCTCCCGTGTAGATATAGGCATCGCTTAGAGATTTTATTGCCTCCATTAGGTACCCTGTACCGGCCCAAAGACCGAAGTAGTTGTAGTATGCAATAAAAGGCGTGATTTCAGGAACAATTCCAACCAAGGTTTTACCCGAATAATATCCGAATCCATTATCCGTAAATGCATCTTCGCCTAAAT
>JAAYHZ010000421.1 GCA_012744235.1 Clostridiaceae bacterium | reverse complement strand
GCTGATACCCAAATTCGGGACGTTTATCGCAATTGAATACCATAAATTGGATTTTATTATGTCATTAGTGTAATTTTACGAGCGTAAGAATGATCTTTTTGCAGTAGAATCATATTATGAAAAAGATACAGGCGACTATGTTCCCCCATATGCATACCACGGATGGAGGGATTTTTTAGTTTTCATTAACGAGATGTTAACGAAAGGCTATATGACCTATATGCCCGATATCGCAAATGGAGATTATCTCAGTAACTTCTACGGTAATATATTAACTTGCCAATACGGTCATTTCCCTTTGGATACTAAATTTAATATGAATCCCGGGGCTTCCGATCCTCCTATTGAAAGCGGAATACCTTTGGGCATGATGAAAAAAGATCCGGATGTTCGTCTGGTTATAGTACCCGCCATACTCGGACCGGACGGAGTCGGCGGTAATGCGAGATATGTCGATTTGCCGTTCCGCGATGGAAGCTGGGGCACTTGGACATTTGGAATTGGATGCACGGATGAAAAACTCGAAAGAGCATTAGCTTTAATGAGGTATACGCATTTTACGGATGAAGGTTTCTACCGCTATTATTACGGCATTGAAGGTATTCATTTTCGTTGGACCGGAGAACCTTACAACTCCGCAGCTGCACGAATTGACAGATCAAAAATTCCTCGAGAATATGCCGTTACGGCAGTGCAAGATATTTTTGCAACGGACAAATTTTTAGCGGATTTTCGTAAGTGGTCCATGATAGGTGAGTTTTTTTATCAATTAGGTAATTATCAGATAGATAACGGGTGGTACTTAAATTATACTCTAGAACCGGATAAATTAATACACCGCCTCTATATGGGTGATGAATTGTATGAGGAATATATAGACTTATACAATGAAATTGGCAATGATATAATTACAGTGGCTTCTGACTTTAGAAATAAGGCTTTTAGAGGAGAACTGGCGAATATTAACGCCGAATGGCAAAATTATATCGAAACATTATATAATGCAGGTTTAAAACAATTAGTAGAAATATTTAATAGAGAAGATTTTGGTTTATACGATATCGATAAAACTGCTTTGTATCAATAAGAATTATTTTAATGAATCGTATCCGGCTAAACATATCTAGCCGGATATTTTATTTATCGTATAACAAACCGGGAAATAAATTTATTTTTATTATTGCTATGAGGGTCATTTTCCTTTCATGTAATTCTATTCACAGTAAAAGTCGCATTTAAGCATCCCTTTTTATTATAATGTCGGTTACAATCAAAAATGCTCTTCTGCGACTTTTTATGTATTTTTACCATTCGACTGCTTATTTAATTGCAAAAACAAATCTTCTTCTGCAAGAATGCTCCTGTTTTGCCGTTGACCTTTGAATAAGTCATTTGGAATGATTCCAACAATAGGATCATATTTAATAATTACCTTTCAAAAAATCGTTGTATTTATTTACTATACCCGTAATTTCCGAACTTTCCACTTTACGCATCAATCCGGAATTAACCGTTCTGTATATTTGATGCGTTTACCAAAAACGATTCCTTTCCTCATTCCACTTCATGATGTTTTCATCGTATTTTAATGTCCTAATAACCTTGAGCACCGCTCGAGTGAGCAGCCGCATGGCACATTTACCGAACCTTTCATTGCAGCCGTAGGGCGTATCGCCTGCATAATTGTTCGGATAGTTGACGCTCCAAAATTGCGTCGATTCTCCGAGGCCAAGCTCATATAAGTAATCCGCTCTATGGGTAGAAAGACCGGATAAGGCGTCGGCTTTGTCCATTCTTACAAGTTCGGGGCGGCAGCCGAAAATAAGGGCGGTTTCGCCAAATCCTGCGTGCCCGTATGTCCGCTTGTTTTCATCAAATTCCTTTATAACCTCGATATCTTCATCGGTAAGTTCATATAGCGCCTCACGTCCCTCTTTTTCAAGCACCTCCATCATGTAATACGGACTGCCGTATTTCGCGCCGAGAGAACATGAGGTAACCACATAATCCTTTTTATCATGTAATGTGCTGCGTATGAAGTTCCCGATCATGAATTTATTGCCGCCGTGGCTGTTAAGCAGCAATATTTTTTTAAAACCGTTCCTTGCAATTTCGGAGCACAGCTGCTTTAATAGCTCCTGCTGAAGCTCGACGGTGAGTCTTATGGCACCCTTCCAACGTATATGGCCTTGTACATCGCCAAACATAAAGGGCGGAAACTCCATCACAGGCTCAATTTTGGCCGCTTCATGAAGAGCGTATGTAATTTTCATTGTGTCGGTAGCTACCGGCAAGTGTTGTCCGTGCATCTCAAGACACCCTACGGGCATCACGCAAAGCCCCTTCGTTTCTTCAATGGCTTCGTAAAACTCTTCTTCTCTCAAATCGGTCCACAGCATATCTTTACGCTCCTTCCGATGGATTTTTAGTCGTTATATAATGATTTTATTCATCACTTCATCGTTTTTTAACAACTTTAATACTTTCACCGTTCGTTCTACGGCGATCTCAACGGCTGCTTCTCCAATGGCATGGCTGCAGCCTATAGGTGCATGCCCGCTGTAAGCATTCGGGAAATTTCTATACCATGCCTTGCCCCAAAATAGGCCTTGTTCCGTTATCGGGTCGGCTATATGCGTACTCATACCGGATTCCGCTTCCGCGCGGTCGAGTCTTACGAGCTCCGGATACGTTCCCATCACCATTGCGGTTTCTCCGAACCCGGCATGGCCGTCAAATTTGCCTTTTGCAACGTAGTCCTCAAGCACGGCCACATCTTCATCCGTAAGGTTCGGGAAATAGTCCCGTCCCCGTTCATGAATGACTCCTAGAATATCCTTAGGCATAATAAGCTTGTTGTAGAATATAAACACTTCATAGCTTTTTTTCGTTGAGGTAACGGCACGTGCGAAATTCTGCAAAAAGGCGTTATTGCCTCCGTGGCTTGAAAACAGCAATATCTTGGTAAAGCCGTTACGCCCGATCTCGTCGCAGATCTCACGTAAAAGACTTAACAGAAGCTCCGAGCTGAGTGCAACATAACCGTAATGAGCGCCTTCCCCCGCTCTATTTGCCTGAACTCCTTGTAAATCTCCGAAAAATAAAGGAGGAAAAACACATACTTCTTCTCTCTCCGAAGCCAATTCAAGTATTTTTCCTCCTTTTAGCGTATCCGTTCCTAACGGAAGATGTTGACCGTGTTTTTCTATGGAACCTATCGCCATTGCACACACACCGTGAACACGTTCAAACATCGGCTTAAATTCTTCTTCTCGCAAGTTTATCCACAACATAATGACACCTCTTAAACAATAATAATATTCATTAACTTAATCCATAAAGATACCGGTTTTTCGGATAAGCCGGTGACATGGCTTCATCCGTCTTTTTGTTTCATGCACGCCATTCTTCGTCCGTTTTTTTATCTAAGTGCAGGCTGTTTTCATAATCTTCTCTAGGTCCTGCATCGCTGTTGTCGATAGGCTGAAAGCCTAAGTCAAAAGCGGGGGAATTAGAGTGAAGCGCAAAATCACGGTTTTGGATATCTTTAAATAGAGGATCGCAAATTAAGGAATGACGGTCATAATCAAGATCGTTCCACTGCCTCATCATGATTTTATCCTCATCGGAAAACTCTTTAAAGGAGTATCCTTTTTGTATCCAACAGAAAGGTTCCTTTTGAGACATGTCATAAAACAGATTGAGGTCACTGAAAAAATTCCCCTTCTCCAAAACTTTCTCCTGTGCCCCTATGAAAACCGGCTTTCCGTTTGTTATGAGAATATTGCGGTAGAAAGAAAACTGTTTATGCCCTTCGTTGCGTAAAAGTCTTACAACCCCTTCTTCACCGAAGGCGAATATATTATTCCTTACGATATTCTCCCTTCCGTAGTGTTGGTCAATCTCCTGGCTGTTGGTATCGTAGCAGATATTGTTTTCTATCAATACATGGGAGCATCCCTCGTCCGTATATATGGCCCAACCGCCGTAATTGCATTTTTCTATATCGTGGATCAGGTTCCCTCGTACTACGGTACCCGGCTGAATGCCTAAAAGGTATATGCCGCCCATATCGCTTAAAAGGCCTTTGCCCAAATGGTGGATGTGATTTTTTTCGATGATATTTTCTCTTGAAATATTATCGTGATATCCCCAAATCCAGCCGCAGGAAATGCCGGAATAGTAAAGGTCTTGAATATCGTTGTGAGCGATTATATTCTTAAAAGAATGCATCGAGCAAATGCCTACGCCGCTGTGAAAGATGTGGCCGCCGTTGAATATCCGGTTGTCCGTGATTTTATTTTTTCCCGTCCTTTTGCATGCCGGGCCGTTCGCATCCGCTCCGTTGATTTTGATTCCCCCTGCTCCCATGTCGCTGATCTCATTGCCTGCAATGAGGTTATCCGTACAGCCGTAGGAAAGCTCGATTCCGTATCCTCCCGTTCGGTTGACTTTACATTCCCTAAAGGAGCATTCTTTTGCTCCCATAACATGTATGGCCGCCGAAACGTCAAAGGCCGCTTGCAGCCATCTTTCTTTATCTTCTCTTGTATAGAGCACTTCGGTTCGGTCGTTTTCGGTAAAGGAGAATTGAATGCCGGTAAACCCGACGTTATGTATATACCTTCCTTCTTCAGGGCTTCCTTGAAGTATCAGTATATGTTCAAGATAAGGCACGATGACCTCCGTATTCTCCGGGTCTTCGCCTTCTTTCGGGATGTAGTATAGCATTCCGGTTTTTTTGTTTAAATACCATTCGCCGGGCTCCTTCAGCTCCTCAAAAACATTTTCAACATAATATCTTGCATATTTTTCTCGAACGTCGTCCTTTAATACGAATACGCTCTTTTGGCTTAATTCCACCGTATTCGTCCGTTCATCGAAGCTTTTTATGTTTATTCTTTCTTCCGTCCAATAGTGGAGAATGACAACCGTCACATCTTCCATGTTTGTCCACGGCTTGATGTCTCCTTCCTTACATACAAATCGGTCGGTTCCGTTTAGTAAAGAGGAACGAAAATCGACTCCGGGAACGGATTCGATATAATGCCATCCTTCTTTGGGGTACCGGGCGGGGTATCTTCTTTCGCCGTTGACGAAAAGCTGTTTAAAATGCCATTTCCCTGAAGCCGCTTCCGGAATATACGTATACCACATTTTTATACCGCTTATTTCTCCGACTTTCCAACCTGAAATCTTCCTTCCGCCGCTTAACACGGGGCGCTTTCCCGGGTATGCGCAAACATCGATTTGCGAGTCCGAATCCGTGAATATAACGGGCTTATCCAATTCATAATAACCGTCGTCCATCCAAATGCAAAAGGGCGCATCCGTTTTTTCTTTTGCTCTCTGCTCGCGAACGGTTTTAAGGGCTCCCTGCAACGTCGCCAAGGGGCCGTCCGTACCTTCTTCGTTCGCTTTCATCAATTTTCCTGACCAAGTGTCATTTCCCGTTAAGGATACATAAAGATCCGTGGTTTTCATAGCACCTATTCTCCTTTGGGGGTTGTCATATTCAATCGCATTACAGAACCTTGTTCTCATTTACCCACTTTTTGTAATCCGTCGGAGCCATTCCCACAAAATTTCGGAAAGCGCGACTAAATGCATGAATGGATTTATAGCCTAACACCTCGGAAACCTCCGTAATGCTAGTGTCCGTTGAAATCATTTCTTTAGCTTTTTCGAAACGCTTTTTATCGTAATAGGATTTTAAGCTTTCACCCATAACGTCTTTAAATTTATGAGAAATATGAGAATAACTATATCCTAATATTTCGCAAAGATTTGTTAAACCGTTAATGTTATGAATCTCCGTGTCGATATAGTGGACGATGTCATAAACGAGCTTGTTATTCACATCCTTTTCTTCCGATGCGTATACGTGATATTTCTGCTGGCTGAAGCTTCGATAGGTATTAATGAGAATTTGATCGATATAGTCCTCTATCATTTTGCCGGAAAAACTGTCCCCCATCTTAATTTCGATTAAAAGCTTCGTAAACAATTCGGTCATTCCGCTTACGTGGCAAACATAACGGTTTTGAATATTGTCAAAAAAGTTTTTGAGCCGGAGAATTTGAAAGTTTTTGATATCGTTTGCAAAGTCAAAGCCTAAATAAAAAAACCTTAGAGGATCTAAGGAAGACGACTGGATTTCGTGCTTTTCACCGATTTTATTTATAAACAGCATGCCGGATGACACTTCATATCGGTCATTGTTTACAAGGAAGACTCCTTTTCCGGAAACGATGAAGCTGATTTCATACACCTTTTGGGTATGATTCCATACTTGATATCCCGGTTCACAGCACAAATCTCCCGTTTGATAAAGGATATACGAACCGAAACGGTTGCTTACGTCTTTAAACCAATAATCAAAATGAAACTTAAACCTTCGGTTTGGCAACATAGATTACCCTACCTCTAAATTCTACTTTACCATAATTATACATGAATTTCGCACTCGTTTGTTTGATATTTTTACAAAATTACTTATCATTTGTTGCAAGTTTGATAAAACATGAACCGCAAAGGCTTATCTTTTTTCTTATGAACAATAGAAGATATGAAAGAAAAAAGCTTTTTAAAGATAAGTCAAAATGGCAAATATAGTTAAGGAAGTTGCTAAAGATATCAAATAAAAGAAAATTATTAAATGCTAGTATAGGCG
>JAAYHZ010000420.1 GCA_012744235.1 Clostridiaceae bacterium | reverse complement strand
TCATAAGGCGGTGCTTTTATGGCGATACGAAAAAGAAGAATTGTAAACTACGGCGGCAAGCCGATCAAGGTAGGAAAGACTCTTCAAAAGTTTGTGACAAGGTATGAAAAAACGAGTCCGGAGGTGCCGGATGCCGTTAAGGAATACTTGTCGTTAACGGAAGAGGAAAAAAGGAAAGCAAGACATCGAAATTCTTTGCCGGCCGATGCTCTTCGAATATTCATGGAAACGGTAGGTTTGGATATAACCGCTTCGATCACGGATGCGGATCATGTATCTTGGATCGGTTTTGAGCACGGCGTTGTGCGAATCGATTTGTCCGAAAAAGACGAAAGGGACCGTGTCCAATATTTTAACGGACCTCGCTATCTTTACGACGACAACAACCGTGTGGAATTTCTTTTGTCCGATAACCGAAAAGGAATTTGGGTTCTCACCGAATCCGGCGTATCGCATATCGAATTAAAGCCTTTAAGCTATACCGAAAAAGCCGTTCGCATGAGCGCCGTCTCTCAAGAATACGTCAATCGCCGAGGAGTCGTATCCGAGTCGAGGCTTTCGGAAGGAAGATGGGTTCCGACGGTAACGGATAACGACGGATTGTGGACCTCCATGTATGCGGCAGGGGAATGCTTTCGCTATGCCGTGGAAACGGACCCTGCTCGTAAAGAAATCGCTCGTAGGATTGCCGTTGCTTCCACGGAAGCGGTTCTTTTGATTGCCAATATCTCTTCGAGAGACGGATTCACGGATGCGAAGATAAGACATTATATCAATACCTTCATAAACCCTCACAACGAAATGTCCAAAGAATACGTGAAAAAAGGAGGAGACCCGGTTTACCTTTACCCGGAAGAAGGCCCTGCGGGCATGACTTTGGAAAAGCTTCTTCTTTCCGTGCACGAGCCGCGAACAAAGTAAGATTGGGTTACGGAAGGAGAAGGTGAAACCAAAAGGGCACATCTTCGAGGCTTTATCGCAAGAACGTATCTTTTGGAGGGCTTAGAGCAGGTTCCGACCGAGGGTATTTTCTTTAAGAAAATGATAAAAGACGGCAAGATCATCGCCAAGGCGAGACCTTTTGATCCGGGATTAGGGCCTGATGATCCGAACCGCCAAGAATTTGATGACGTGAACCGAAGAGCCCGTATGACGGAAGACTTTGCGGGGCTTGAAACCGATGCAAGCTTTCCGATACCGGAGCGATTGGCCAAGCTTTACCGATCCGTCCCGAAAGCCGACGGTACCTATTTTTCCGACACGGACGTATATTACAAGGCCGACACCAGCTCCGACGAGATCATCGGTCATTTATTCTTGTACAAAATTGCCTACGACACCCTTTGCGAAGGAGAAAACGCCGATACGGAATTAGGGGATATTATTACCGACACCGTGTTACGTTTGGCGGAGCATGTTCTTTTTAACGACTATTGCTTGGTAGACGCTACGGGTCAGCCCACCACCTGGGGGAAAATGTCGAGAGAATACTTTAACAGCCTTTTTGCTTGGAGCGATTGTCCTTTAAACTGCTTGGTGCTTTTATGTATATTTAAGCTTGCATACTACCTGTCCGGGGACGAGAAGTGGGAAAAAGAGTACCGAAAGCTGGCTTTAGAGCCTCCGTATCGTTATGCGGACCTTGCGGGTGAATACCGGGAAAGGTACAAGCAAGAGGCGGTGTATCAATACCGCATGGCACATCCGGATGCGGATGAAAATGACCCGAACTTAGACCCGGATTCGAAGGAAACGGCCATAAGAGTACAACTGATTTTGAATTATTCCGACGAGGAAATGGCCATGCTGGCTTATTATCTTCTTTTCCAATTGGAAACGGATCCTTTTCTTTTGGAAAAATACCGAAAAGGTATTGACGCATGGTGGATCAGCATACGATACGGCGACAATCCCCTTTGGACGTATATATATCGGCTTGCATACCCCGATACCGTAGGACAAGAGGACCTTGAAAAAGCCGCTTGGGCGTTAAAAAGACATCCCGTGGATACGAGAAATTGGCGGTCGGATCATAGCTTTCGAAAAGACCTTACAATCCTTTACGGGTCCCGAAAACGGGCTTTTGCATTTGAGAATAAGGAAAGCGGCCGATTCGTTGCCCTTCCCTTGGACGAACGTCCCCACGGAAAATACAACGGATGTCCTTTTGTTATGATCGGCGGGGACAAAGAGGGCAGACAATTGGAAAGCTCCGCAACCTATACGCTGCCCTATTGGTTGGGACGCTTCCACGGAATGATAGAAGAATAGGAATCTTTAAAAGCCTCGGATTTCCACCTTCTTTACAAAGGCTTCTAGCAGCGCTTTGCATTCGGTGAAAAACCCAAATTCATGAGGCTCCGTATCCAAGCGAGAATCGTTGTAATCGCATTCAGGTCTTTTGTATTGCTGAAGGGCGTAGCTTTTCGCACCTTTAATGAGGGATGCCATGTCCAATAGGTCTTGCTTGGTTAAATCCGGTGAAACGGTGGTGCGAAACTCGTAATCCGGCGCTTGATCCATAATGATTCGTATGCTTTCATTGATCTTGCTTTGGTCTGCCGAAATGCCGATGATTTGCATAAGCTTATGAAAAGGCGCTTTGATGTCCATTGCCACAAAATCCAAAAGCCTTCTATCCAACAAGTCTTTTATAACATCCGGACGGCTTCCGTTGGTATCCAATTTTATAAGTATCCCCGTACTTTTCGCTTTTTCAATGAATTCCGCCAAGCCTTTTTGTAACGTCGGCTCGCCTCCGGATAGGACCAACGCGTCGATCATACCCTTTCTTTTATATATATAGGACAAGACCTCCTCCTCGTCCATGCCGATAAGAGAGTCCGTCGGATGTATCAATTCTCGGTTGTGGCAATAATAACAGTTGAAGTTGCAGCCGGGTGTAAACAGCACCGTTGCAATTTTTCCCGGGTAGTCCACCATGGATACCTTTTGCCATCCTGCGATCTTCATTTTCTTCCCCCTCCTTCATACCTTTCATCTATTCCGGTCATTATACATAATATCCGAGTGCGGTGCAATCCGCTCCCTTTTATTTAATGTAATTTATCATTTTGCATGATTGTTTTTAACATTCCCGTGTGTTAGAATATAACATCATAAGTGTTAGATACGAACATATTCAAAGGATATATACCGAATAAAGGATATGAAACCAAGGAGGTAAGAAATCGTGGCTACAGCAATCATTATGCCCCGACAGGGAAACACGGTAGAAAGCTGTATCGTTTCCAAATGGCATGTAAAAAAAGGAGATCGGGTGAAAGCGGGAGATCTGCTTTTTACCTATGAAACGGATAAAGCGACCTTCGATGCGGAGTCAACGACAGACGGAACCGTGTTGGAAATATTTTTCGATGTAGGAGACGACGTTCCGGTTTTGACGAACATGTGCGTAATCGGAGAACCGGGTGAAGATATTACTCCCTTCTTGCCGGCAGGGGCGAAAGAAGAAGAAAAGCAAGCGCCTTCCGAGGAGCCCGTAAAAGAAGAGGAGGTTTCGCAGCCGATGCAAGCCGAGGCGAAGGAACCTGACGAGGCTATCGGTATTTCCCCGAGAGCGAAAAATTTGGCGATAAAAGCCGGAGCCGACTTGTCGAAAGCCGTTCCTACGGGACCGAAGGGAAGAATTATCGAACGTGATGTAAGATCGCTTATGGACAACCCCGTTTTTGTAAAGGCCTTATCCACAGAGGCTGTTGATGTGGCAACTGTTGAAACTGAGTACGAAGATGTTAAATTTAGTG
>JAAYHZ010000419.1 GCA_012744235.1 Clostridiaceae bacterium | reverse complement strand
GGTGGATAATGCCACATAGTGAATGCAAATCCCACAAACAATAAAAAAATGGGGAACCGATATGCCGGGGTTTAACGGTGAGTTTAGCCACACGATGGATGCCAAAGGGCGGGTGATTATACCTGCAAAGTATCGTGAAGGCCTTGGTGAAGAATTTATATTAACCAAGGGCTTGGACCGGTGTTTGGTTTTATACACCATGGAGCATTGGGCTGAACTGGAGAAAAAGCTGTCACAGTTGTCTATTGCCGATTACAACTCCAGATTCTACAGAAGGTTTTTCTCCGCCGGCGCCACCAATTGCGAATTGGACAAACAGGGAAGAATACTGATCCCTCAGAACTTAAGGGAATATGCCGGTTTGGATAAAGATGTGACCATCATAGGTGCCATCAATACGGTGGAAATTTGGGATACCGCCGCTTACAACGAATTTATGCAAAAGAATTTGGGCAACATGGATAAGATAGCGATTCAAATGGCCGAAATGGGATTCTGACGAGTAAACGTGAATTCTTTTGGCCGAATTGAGGTGGACAATGGAATTTATTCATAAACCGATTATGCTCCATGAATGCATGGAACTGTTGAATATCAAGAAGGACGGTATCTATGTAGACGGAACGGTTGGCGGAGCGGGGCATTCCTCAAGCATTCTTTCCATGTTAGGAAAAGGGGGCCGATTGATCGCCATTGACAGGGATTCGGAAGCCGTCGAGACGGCGAAAGAACGTTTGGCGAAGGTCGAAACCCAAGGAGAATTTACGGTAGTAAAGGCGAGATACTCCCAAACGGCGGATGTATTACAAAGGTTGGGAGTAGGGAAGGTAAACGGAATTTTACTGGATATCGGCGTATCGTCGTACCAACTGGATAATCCTGACAGAGGCTTCGGGTACATGACCGAGGGCAAGCCGGATATGAGAATGGGAGCGGACGAGCCGATAAGAACCGCCTATGACATAATCAACGAAGCGGATCAAACGGAGCTGGAGCGAATTATTCGAGATTACGGTGAGGAGCGTTACTGGAAAAGGATTGCACAAAAAATCGTGTCCGAGCGAAAAAAAGGAAAAATCGAAACAACGAAAGAATTGGTTCGCATTATTTCGGAGGCAATCCCGGCGGAGGCAAGAAGAGAAAAACAGCATCCGGCAAAAAGAACGTTCCAAGGCTTGCGCATAGCCGTCAATCGAGAATTGGAGGAACTGGAGTCTTTACTGAACCGATTGGATGAAATATTATTGCCGAGGGGACGGGCGGCAATTATCACCTTTCATTCGTTGGAGGATCGAATCGTAAAGACCAAATTCAAGGAGTTTGAAAATCCTTGTACCTGCCCTCCGGGGTTTCCGAAATGTATTTGCGGAAAGAAAGCCGTAGGACGGATCGTAACGAAAAAACCCGTAACGCCTTCGGAAGAAGAAATTAAAACAAATCCCAGAGCAAGAAGTGCAAAGCTGCGTGTGTTGGAGTGGATTTAAAGTGAAGAGGTTTTCGGTTATGGAGGATAGCACGAAACTCGGTCAAAAACTTAAGCTACGGTATTCAAAAAAATGCGGAAGGTTTAACGAATTTTGCGGGAGGTGAAGATTGGCAAATCTTCTTCGTCTTCTAGAGGAACGAAGTTCTCTTGCCATCGAATATGAACGGTTATGAGTATGTTTACGGTTCCACAGCCAGAAAAATGCCGGAAAACGATCCGTATGTGGAAAAGCGGATCCATCGAAAAAAGATACGGGTAAAGAAGTATCAAAAGAGTAAAAGAAAAGCCATATTTACGGCGGTGCTATTATTTGCCGTTGTCATGTTTGTTATGGTGCGGTACAGCATGATCCTGCATTTAAACTATGAGATTGCCGAAGTCACCGACCTGTACGAGAGAGTCTTAGCGGAAAACTCCGCATTGGACATGAAGCTTAAGGAAAAAACAAGCTTAGCGGTTATATACGATCGCGCCGTAAACGAATTGGGCATGATAAAAGCCGACAACAACCACGTAGGTTATTACAATTCCTATAAAGAAGATACCAAAGTTATCGATAACGACTACATTCAGGCAAGGGAATTGGAAAACCGTGACCCGGTGACCCTTATGCTGGACAAAATTCGTTTATTCCTTAATCTGAAATAACGGGATTTCCGATGTTGTCATATTATGTACAAGTAGTGTATATATATAGAATGACATCGGACAGGAGAGGATATGAGCGTGAAGAAAAAGAACCGTGGCAAAAAACCGAAAACCGCAAAAAAGGCGAAATTAAAAGTAAATATAAATAACATCAATGTAACGAAAAAAAGAGCCCTATGGATTTTGGGATTTTTTTCATTTTTAGTTATTTTATTGGGAGGACGATTGTTTTGGTTGCAGGTGGTAAAGGGGGACGGATTAAGACAAGCGGCTTATGAGCAGCAAAATGCTCATCGCTTTATCAGTCCTGCAAGGGGGGCCATCTACGACCGAAACGGAAAGGAGCTTGCCGTGTCGGTTTCCGTCGAAACCATCACGGCGAGTCCCATAACCGTACAATCGAATTCCGTGTCTTTGGAATTCATTGCTTCCGAGGTAGCCGAGATATTGGATCTGGACGAGGAAGATCTTCTTTCGAAATTGCAACAAAAACTTCAATATGTTATTATAGCTAAGAAAGTGGATATTGAAAAAGGCGACGAATTGCGAGAGTGGCTGAAAAAGTACAATATCTCCGGTATCTATATTAACGAAGATACGAAGCGGTACTATCCGTTAAAGAATTTATCGAGCCAAGTGATCGGTTTTACCGGTGCGGATAACCAAGGCTTAGAGGGAATCGAAGCGATAATGGATCGCTATTTGAAAGGGATACCGGGGAAAATTTTATCGGAAATTGATGCCAACGGTTTGGAGCTTCCTTTTTCCACGGAAACGAAAATCAATGCCCAAGACGGGTTTAACGTAGTTCTGACCATAGACGAAACCATTTCGTATATGGCAGATAAAGCTTTGGAAAAAGCTTTGATAGACAACAACTGCATCAACGGAGGTTCGGTCATAATCATGGATCCGAGAAACGGAGAAATCTTGGCCATGATTTCAAAGCCTGACTTTGATCCGAATCAACCCTTTGCGGCTCCTCCCGGTGTAGACCCGAGCACCTGGAAGGGGACAACGGAAGCGGACACCGAGTTATTAAGAGCTACGGTATGGCGTAACAAAACCATAATGGATACTTACGAACCCGGTTCTACTTTTAAATCCATCGTTACCGCAATGGGATTCGAAGAAAATGTGGTACACGACAATGATACGGTTGTATGCCAACCGGTTACGGTTCTCGGCAAAACCATGAACTGCTGGAGAACGCCTCACCACGGAACCGAAACCTTCCGAGAAGGCGTATACAACTCCTGTAACCCTGTGTTTGTAAACTTGGGGTTAAAACTTGGCGTTGAAAGATTCTACAATTATGTTTCCGCATTCGGGTTTCGCAAAAAAACCGGCATCAATTTACCCGGAGAACAGTTGGGACTGTTTCATCTGAACCCTACCATTTTGGATATGTCGGTTGCTTCTTTCGGTCAACGTTTTACCGTCACGCCTATTCAAATGATTACCGCTTTCAGTGCCATCGCAAACGGCGGAACACTTGTAAAACCGAAAATTATTAAGGAATTAACGGACCAAGACGGAAATATCGTTAAGCAATATGAAACGGAAGTCGTAAGAAAGGTTATTTCCGAAAAAACGGCTGCTCGGGTTCGCGATTTGCTGCGAGGAGTCGTATCCGAGGGAACCGGAAAAAATGCCAATGTGGCGGGATACTATGTTGCAGGAAAAACGGGAACATCCCAAACGACCGAAGAAGGACATTACATAGCTTCCTTCTTAGGCATGGCACCTGCAGACAATCCGGTCATTTGCGTATTGGTAATTTTGGATAATCCGAAGGGACCCTATTATTACGGAGGTACCATTGCCGCTCCGGTGGCCGGAGAAATTATTGAAGACGTCTTGTCCTATTTGAAGGTCCAAAGAAGATTGGAAGGCGAACAGATTAAGAAAGACGTTGTTGTTCCGGATGTTCGTAACATGACCGTAGCGGAAGCGAAAAAAGCGTTGAAAGAATACGGATTGAAACCGTTGCTAGGCCAAGGCGCCGATGAAGAGAAGAAAGTCGTAAAGCAATCGCCCTTGCCGAACATAACGGTTCCGGAAGGGTCCTTGGTCATGCTGTACGAAGAAGGAAGAGAAACGGAGACGGTGACCGTTCCGAATTTCTTGAATCTCGATGAGAATGACGCTTTGGAAACGGCTCAAGGCTTAGGCTTGAACATTCGGAGCTCCGGAACGGGAAATGCCATTTACCAGAACATCGCTCCGGGAGAAAAAGTCGAAAAAGGATCCGTTATCGAAGTTGTGTTCCGTTATATGGATGCGGTGGAATAAAGGATTTTGCCTTTGGCAAAGGAGGATGGATAGGATGCTTTTAAGAGAACTGTTGGAGGGTTTGGAATACGAAGTCATATCGGGTACCGATGATGCGGAGGTGACCGGAATTTGTGACGATTCCAGGTTCGCAGCGAAAGGAAATGTTTTTATCTGCATTGAAGGTACGGTTACCGACGGACACCTGTATGCCGCCGATGCCGTAGAAAAAGGCTGCAATTCTCTCATCATACAAAAAAAGCTTCCAAAGAACGTGCCCTCCTTTGTGAATATTATAAAAACAAAGGATACCCGAAAAGCATTGGCAAACGCAGCCTGCATATTCTACGGGAAGCCTTTTGAAAAATTTAAACTGGTTGGTGTTACGGGAACCAAGGGAAAAACCACAACCGTTTATATGCTCCGATATATGTTCGAAGCCGCTCGCGTAAGATACGGAATCATAGGCACCATATCCAACATTGTCAACCATAT
Organism: Clostridiaceae bacterium; assembly: GCA_012744235.1. Lineage (GTDB taxonomy): Bacteria > Bacillota > Clostridia > JAAYHZ01 > JAAYHZ01 > JAAYHZ01. Next base: position 2,673 of record JAAYHZ010000419.1, on the reverse strand, counting down.
CGTTCGAAAAACCGGAAGGACCACTCCGGAATCCCTGCAATTACAGAAAACCTTCTATGAAATGACCACGGAAGACACCGAATACGTAGCCATGGAGGTTTCGTCCCAAGGATTGATGATGAACCGCGTGTACGGAACCCGGTTCGATATTGGTATTTTCACAAATATATCCCGGGCGCATATCGGTCCGAAGGAGCATTCCGACTTTGAAGATTATTTGATGAACAAAATCAAGCTTTTTTCCATGTGCAATATAGGTTTGGTCAATATCGATGACCCTTGCGCAGAGAAGGTTATTCAAGGTGCCAAGTGTAAAGTATATACCTTTGGAGTGGAAAAGAAAGCGGACTTTTACGGGGATAACATCGTAAAATATTACGACAAGGTGGAATTCGATTTTCATACTCCGACCTATACGAAACGACTCCGAGTCAATATGCCCGGAAGATTCAATGTGTACAACGCTTTGGCGGCGGCGGCGACGGCATACTTATGGGGATTTGATCCTTCCTGTATTGCAAAAGGTCTGGAGGAAGTTACCGTTCCCGGAAGAACCGAAAAGCTGGATTTGCCGCTGGATTGCACGGTGATGATCGATTATGCCCACAGCCCGGACAGCTTGCTGAAATTGTTAAGCGAATTGAAGGAATTGGTTCCGGGTCGGTTGATCAGTCTATTCGGCTGCGGGGGAGACCGTGACCGTGCCATGAGACCGATGATGGGTGAAATATCCGGCAAGTATGCCGACTTTACCATTATTACCTCCGACAATCCTCGTACCGAAAGGCCGGAGGATATTATCGACGATATTGAAGAGGGCATCAAAAAAACAAACGGGAAATACATTAAGATCACCGACAGAACCGAGGCTATCGCTTATGCAATAAAAAATGCGCAGCCGAATGACTTGATTGTTTTGGCGGGAAAAGGGCATGAAGATTACGTGGAAGTCAACGGTAAAAAGTATCATTATGATGAGCGTGAAGTGGTAAGAAACATTCTGAATTTAACATAAAAGAAAAGATAGAAAGAATATCGTATCGGTACAAATCAAAGGGTTAGACGGATAGGGCGGGGCTAACTTAGAAGGAGGATCGTTATGTATAAGTTAACCGTAGAAGAAATAAATAAAGCCGTAAATGCCGGCGCGGTAGCCGGCGACAAGAATACCGTCATTATGGGCGTTGCTACCGACAGCAGAGATGTTTTGGAAGGCAATTTGTTTGTAGCCATTGAAGGGGAGCGTTATGATGGGCATGACTTTATTAAACAGGCGGTTGACCTCGGTGCGAAAGCGGTAATGGTATCGAAGGATGTTCATCCGGATCGGGATGTAGCCGTCATCAAGGTCAAGGACACCGTAAAAGCATTGGGAGATTTGGCTAAATACGTTCGATCCCGGTTTCATAAGCCCGTAATTGCCGTGACCGGAAGCGTGGGGAAGACAAGCACCGTTAATATGATCGGTATGGCTTTGAGCACGGATCACAAGGTTCTCTTGCCCGAAAAAAACCACAACAACCACATCGGTTTACCGAAAACCCTTTTAAATTTGGACGATTCATACGATTACGCCGTATTGGAAATGGGAATGAACGATTTCGGTGAGATTGCTTACTTGTCATCCATAGCAAAACCGGATATTGCCGTGATTACCCAAATCGGATTGTCCCACATCGGGAAATTGGGTTCCAAGCAAAACATATTGAAAGCGAAAATGGAAATCATACAGGGCATGGATAAAGAGAAAGGTATTTTGGTGATGAACGGAGATGACGGCTTGCTAAAGGGTGTAAAGGATTTCCTTTCTCTTCGATGCGTGTACTACGGAACGGAAGAAGGAAACGACTACACGGCTTACAATATTCAAAAATACAGAAACGGCGGCTCGGGGTATAATATAAAATTGAATAACCGTGAATACGAAGTGCGCTTGAATGTTCCCGGCTATCATATGGTGTATAATTCATTGGCGGCTATAACGGTAGCCAATGAATTGGAGGTCCCCGTAGCCTCCGCCGTCGAAGGAATCGGCCGCTTTATGCCGAAATCTCAGCGTACGGAAATTGTTCGAACGGCAACAGGGCTTATGATTAACGATACCTACAACGCCAGTCCCGAATCCATGGAAGCGGCGTTGTCCGTATTAGGGGATTTGGCCGACGGACGAAGAAAAGTCGTTGTATTGGGAGACATGTTAGAGATGGGAAGCTATTCGGAAGATGCCCATAGGCAAGTAGGTGTCTCTTGCGTCGAGCACGGAGCCAATCTTTTAATTTTGATGGGTGAACAAGCTCGATTCATATCGGAAGGGGCTATCAAAGCGGGGATGAATGCAGGGAACATCTATTTGTGCGACAACCATGATCGGCTCCGGGATTTGTTAACCCTGCCCGTGAAGACCGATGATGCGGTTTGGTTAAAGGTTCGAGAGGAATGAAAATGGAGGAAGGTGTTCGCACCATTTCCGACATGTGGGCAAAAGAGGTGTACTAAATTGAGCAAAGGATTCGAATTTTCTTATCATACCATTGTATTTATTTTATCGTTTATTATTGCCGTTACATGGGGAATTATCGTTATACCCCTTTTAAGAAGATTAAAATTCGGTCAAACGGTAAGAGACGACGGCCCCTCAACCCACCTGAAAAAAACCGGTACTCCTACCATCGG
>JAAYHZ010000418.1 GCA_012744235.1 Clostridiaceae bacterium | reverse complement strand
GTTATACATGGCGAGAGTCGGACAATTACGTTTACGTATCTTTACCGGGCTCCAAAAGCGGGCTTCAGGAGCCGGGAGTCTTGGAGCTTTATGAAAACTGCCTGTGGCAGTGGTTTCGAACGGATTTGGGATGCCAGTACCAATCTTTTTCCTATGACAACGGAAAGACCTGGAGCGTACCGGTCCCTTCCATGTTTTCGGGTCCGCAGTCGCCCATGTCGGTAAAACGCATCAAGGACCGGGATTTGCTTGCGGTGTACAATCCGGTTCCGGCATACAACGGAAGACGCGACAAAAGCGGATGGGACCGAACACCCTTGGTATGCACAATCTTCCGGGATAACGATTTAAGGCCGCAAAAGCTTCATGTTCTGGAAGATAACAATTCGGCCGGATACTGCTATATCGCCATACACTTTACGGAGGATGCGGCGCTTTTCGGCTACAGCGTAAGCGGCGAATATCCTAACGGTTTGGGCTTAAGGGTAAAAAGAATCCCTCTTTCCGAGCTGTATTCTTAAACTAAAAAAGAAGGGTTTTGATAAAAAAATGAAAATAAAAGATGCAAAAATCAATTTTAAAAAAGAATCCTTTAAAGCCCCTTTCGGTTTTAAGGGCAAGTATGTCAACGGTTTATGGCAGGTTGTTGTCCGTCTTGAAAGCGAGAAGGGAAATACGGGGTTAGGTCTTGGAGTACAAAGCGTATTGTGGTCCGATGCCGGTGTGTTTTCCCGTTATTCTCCCGAGGGCGGAAATGCGGTTATGTTTCTTCTTACCGAATACGCCGTGAAAAATTGCGTGAATACGGAGTTTGAAAACCCCCTCCAATTGTTGGATATTCTTTATCCGAAGGTATTGGAATACGGCAGGCATCTGACAGGATGCCCTATTAGGGAAACCTTTGCCCTCAATGCATTGGTTCCGATCGACTTGGCTGCATGGCAGCTTTATGCTGCCGAAAACGGAATATCCGACTTTGACGAAATGATCGGAGAAAAATACAGAAAGGCTTTAAGCGTAAAACACGAGAAGCTGGCGTGCATTCCTTTGGTGAACTATTCTTTAGGGGAAAAAGAAATATTGGATTTAGTTAAGCAGGGGTATTTTTTCTTCAAAATCAAGGTAGGCAATGACCCCGACAAGGACGGCTCCGTGGAGAAAATGCTGGATTGGGATAAAAAAAGAATTCGACAAATCCACGAGCTGTTGAAGGATATCGAAATCCCTTGGACGAAGGACGGAAAAATTCCGTATTACTTGGATGCCAACGGGCGGTATCCCGACAAAGAGTCCTTAAAGGATTTTTTGGATTACGCCGATTCCATCGGAGCCCTTGAAAGAATTATCGTATTCGAAGAACCTTTCCCGGAAGAGTACAAGGAAGACATTCGGGATATTCCCGTACCGGTGGCTGCGGATGAAAGCGCCCACACCGTTCATGACGCTATTGAACGCATCGGTTTAGGCTACAAAGCCATCGCTCTTAAGCCTATTGCAAAAACCTTGAGCATGAGCCTTCAAATTGCAAAGGTATGCAAGGAGAATAAGATCCCTTGTTTTTGCGCCGACCTGACCGTTCCTCCGTTGATGGTGGATTGGAACAAATGTGTCGCTGCAAGATTGGATCCTTTGCCGGGTATGAAAATCGGCGTATTGGAAACAAACGGTCACCAAAACTACAAGGATTGGGACCAAATGCTTTTATACAGACCCTATCCGAACAGCCTGTGGGCGGTTCAAAAGGACGGATTGTTCTTCTTGGACGATGATTTTTACGAAAAAAGCGGCGGTATTTTTGAAAAGGTTCCTTATTACGAGGAACTGGTGCTATAACGATATGAATGTAACGGCATGATTATCCGAAAGATCATGCAGTAACTATTTTTACAATAGAAACGAGGTGTCTTGTTGTGAAAAGATTCGAAAAATTCATTGCAACGGGACTTGCTATGGTTATCC
>JAAYHZ010000417.1 GCA_012744235.1 Clostridiaceae bacterium | reverse complement strand
CCCGGATCCTTTGGACCCGGAAGAAGAAAGCAAGTACATCAAGCTCGCCGCCGAAGGCGATCTTGAAGCACGGAACAAATTGATCGAAACGAATCTTCGATTGGTGGCTCACGTGGTAAAGAAATTTATCAATACCGGATGCGACAACGAAGATTTGGTTTCCATCGGAACCATCGGGCTGATCAAAGCGGTAGAGTCCTACAAAGACAACAAGGGTACAAAGCTTGCAACCTATGCGGCCAAATGTATCGAAAATGAGATTTTGATGCACATACGCTCCCGAAAAAGATTAAACAACGAGGTTCATTTAAATAATCCGATCGGTACCGACAAGGAAGGAAACGAGATTACGCTGATGGATGTGATTCCGGATAACGGAGACGATATTACCGATATGCTGGAGTTTCGAATGCATATCAAAAAGATATACGACCAGCTGAGCAAGGTGCTGACGGAAAGAGAAAATGAAATCATAAAACTCCGCTACGGATTGAATTGCTGCGACTGCTTGACACAAAGGGAAATTGCCGAAAGATTAGGGATATCCAGGTCCTACGTGTCAAGAATCGAGAAGAAAGCACTTCAAAAACTAAAGGGAGAGCTGACATCGAAAAAAAATTAAAGAGGCCGCGGCACGGACCTCTTTTTTGCTGTGTAATGTACTATTTTTCTTATTCGACAGGAACAACCCATCCGAAAGGATCTTCTATTTTTCTGTACTGTATCCCCGTTAAAGAATCATACAGCTTTTGAGATATCGGACCGATGCTGCCGTTGTTAATGGTGTAGATCTTATCTTTGTAATTCAATTCACCGATAGGCGAAATAACGGCTGCCGTACCTGTTCCGAAGGCTTCTTCCATGGTTCCTTCTTCGGCGGCATGGACAAGCTCGTCAATGGTAATCAGGCGCTCGGAAACGGGAATGTTCATGTGTTTCAACATGGCGATGACCGAATCTCTCGTGATACCCGGCAATATGGTTCCGTTTAAAGCGGGAGTTATTACTTCGCCGTTTACTTTAAAGAAAACGTTCATGGCGCCTACTTCTTCCACGTATTTTCTTTTAATTCCGTCCAGCCATAATACTTGCACATAGCCTTTCTTTTCCGCTTCTTCTTGAGCCTTTAAGCTGATGGCATAGTTGGCCATGGTTTTTGCGTAACCGGTTCCGCCCTGTGCGGCACGTACATATTTATCTTCCACATAAATTTTAACCGGGTTGATTCCACCGGGATAATAAGCACCGCTAGGCGCGAGGATAATCAAGAATTTGTAGGTATGTGAAGGATGTACACCTAAGAAAGGATCGGTGGCAATGATAAAGGGACGTATATACAAGGATGTTCCGGGAGCCTTGGGAACCCAATCTTTTTCCAAGCGCACCAACGTTTTAATGGCTTCGACGATGAAATCTTCGTCCAGCTTCGGTATGCACATACGCTCGCAGGAATTGTTCATTCTTTCGATGTTTTTTCGAGGACGGAACAGCGCAATATCGCCCTTCGCCGTATAGTAGGCCTTGAGTCCTTCAAAAATACCTTGGCCGTAATGCAATACGCAGGTGGAGGGATCCAAAGACAACGGTCCGTAGGGAACGATTCTAGGATCGTGCCAACCCTTTTCGGGATTGTAATCCATCACGAACATGTGATCGGTAAATGTTTTTCCGAAAGACAATTTGCTATCATCCGGTTTCACTTTAGGATTTGTTGTTTTTTCGATTTTAATATTGTAATTCATACAATACCCCCGTATTCACTGGAATAATTAGTAGCTGAATCATGGTGTCAATGGATTTACATGAATTGTGACGATGTACTTTTTGGCACCGGTATGATAAACAGCAAGTTAATTATATCACATGATCTCGTTTTTTACATAAAAAACTTGTCTAAACATACGCCTTAAGGTGTTTTCTTCCGGTTTTCTTTCTTGCATGTACTCGGAATAGTGTTATAATGTTATTGATTATTTGCAAAAAGGATAGATGTACAAAGCGTTCCGACGAAAAAGAACCTTTTTGTGTTGGCCTATATTTTTGCATATGAATATGCTTGTGTGGAACAATGAAAAGGGCAAGAATTTAAACTTTTTTTGAAAAGGGATGAAACTAAAAAAGCATGATGACCGTCTAAACATAAAGAAGTTTATATGGCGTTGATTTGCCTTGCAGACGGTATCATGCAAAGGAAATGAAAAATCAAACGGTATGACATAACTTTTTTTAAAAAAGGAGCGTCGAATGAATAAATACTTGATTCCCGACAGAATGATACCGTCATTTGATATGCTGGATGTTGACGACTTAAAGGAAAGAAACATCGATACGATTCTTTTGGATATTGATAATACATTGGTAGGCCATAAATGCGTAAAGCCTACACCGAAAGTGAAAGAATGGATCCAAACCTTGCAAAAGGAAGGATTCAAAATCGGAGTTGTAAGTAATGCCAATCGAAGCCGAACGGAGATTTTTAGCAGGGATTTGGGGGTTGTATATATACACCGTGCGGCAAAGCCCGGAACCTCCGGAATACGAAAAGCCTTAAAGCTTTTGGAATCCGTTCCGGAACGTACGGCATTTGTGGGGGATCAGATTTTTACCGATATGTATGGATCCAACAAGGTCGGTTGTTATTCCATATTGGTAAAGCAGATCAGCAAAGACGAGTCTCTCTATTGCAAGTTTAAAAGAATACTTGAGCGGATGGTCCATCGAAAAATGCAAACGGAATCCGACTTTAGAAAGTAAAACGACAACTAGGGATAAGCATCATTTTATACTTGATTATATTAGGACGGAGCTAAGATAGCACATGGGAAAGAGAAAGAATGCAAACAATAATGCCGCTCAGTCCGGTAAAAACGGCAGTGCGAAGAAAAAGATGAAGAAAAAAGGTATTAATAAGAACAAGCTTGCTTTAACCGTATCCTTCATCGTTTTGGTTTTCATTATCGGGGGTTTGTTTATACACGGGGAACTTATGAAATTTAACGAAGACGGTATCATTCCAATTGATTATGTCAAGGCGAATGATACGAAAGAGCCGGTATCGGGGACGGAAGCTAAGGAGACCGACCCTAAATCTTCAACACAGGAAAATGAAGGAGATAATAATACCGGTAAT
>JAAYHZ010000416.1 GCA_012744235.1 Clostridiaceae bacterium | reverse complement strand
GGGACATTGGCATTACCCGATCGCTTCTCTCGGAGACGAATATGCCGACATTTGCATTACATGTACTTCTCCCGGCAAGACATTCAATTTGGCCGCCTTGCAGATTGCAAACATTATTATAAAGAATCCCGATATGCGTAAGAAGTTTAAAACCTTTATGGAAAGCTTGGCATTAGGAGAACCGTCCTTGATGGGAAATTTAGCTTGTAAAACGGCATATGAAACGGGACGGGAGTGGTTGGATTCATTGATTGTATATCTATACGAGAATAAAGAGTATGTCGTATCCTATATTCATCAGAACATACCGAACGTACGGGTTATCAACCCGGAAGGCACGTATTTGCTTTGGACGGATTTTCGCGGTACCGGTCTTTCGGATGATGAAGTATACGAAATTTTACTAAAAAAAGCCGGAGTACATGTAAATAAGGGAAGCGGATTCGGGGCCGAAGGCAGCGGATTTATACGTATGAATATTGCATCACCCCGAAAAATTTTGGAAGAAGCTCTTGATAGAATTGAAAAAGTGTTTCGTTGATTATATGTAAAATCGCAAGAAAATCAAAAAAATATGTAGAAATTTTATAAAATATCATATTGATAGAAATAAAAATATGGTAATATGTAAATAAGTCCAATAAATATAAAATAAAATCCGTTAAAAGTAAAAAGTTAACGTCGATAATCAAAATTGTAATTTATTATATAAATTATAAATAAATATAAAAAGGGTGATCAAAAATGGGTTGTGATATGTTATTTAAGCAAGTTATTACGGATGTGCCGGAAAAAGCGTTACATATTGTCGAGCATATCAAACTGCTAAAAGGTTCGCTGGGAGAAGCCCAAGAGGCTTTCTGGGCTTATGTAGACCGATACCGCAAAGAGAAGGATTTTCAAAAGCTTCGTTATTATATCGGTATCAATGAGGAAATTGAAGAATATATCAAAGTTATCGACGGCCTGTTAAAAATTTACAATAATAGCATATCGAATCAAGAGGAGGATGCCGACGTTCTTAACGGAGAAGGTATACAACGCAGCGAATACGTTTCGGATGCAAACAATAAAGCGAATACCGAGAACGGTTTGAGCAAGCCTTATCCCGTTATTCAAAAGATCAGTCCGAATAATCCTTTGAAGGATTTGAGTCTAATTTCGCCGAAAAGGATACCGGATCCGGTTAAAGAGGAAGAGATTGAAAGCCATTCGTTGTATGAAAACTATTTACATAAAAAGCCTTGTGCTTTCAAAATCGAGGAAAACATCATCCGCGTAGATACTTGGCAGCAGATGCTGGTGAAAACATGCGAATACTTATTTGAAAAGGATGAGAAATTGTTCTTGACCCTTGAACACAAACCGCATATGAACGGAGCGACGAAAAAATATTTCTCCAGTAACCCGGATGATATGACCAAAAGAGCAAAATTGATAGGCGGTAAAATGTACGTGGAATTGAACCAAGGGGCGAATCTAATACGAAATCTGGTTAAAAAGCTTTTGAAAGAGTATGGCATGAGTGTGGTTGACTACCGCGTATATTATTCGGATGTCAGTCCCCTTATTGATGCTTTGAAGGTCGGTTCCGCACAGGAATCCTAGAAATATTTTTACCGTTTCTAAAGGGCGATTGATTCGCCCTTTTTGTTTAGGAAAAAATGTTAATAATGTGCATAACTTTGAGAAAAATAGTGGATAACTTTTTGTAATTCAAAATTATGTAATCTCGTTCGTCATAAAATTTTAAATTTTTAAATAAAAGCTATTGACATTAACGTTACGTAAAGGTTTATGATCTTTTTCGAAGAGGTGAAAACAATGGAGTATACCGTAAATCAATTGGCTCAAATATCGGGTGTCAGTACAAGGGCTTTACGATATTATCATCAAATCGGATTGCTCACGCCGAAAAGAATAAGCTCTACCGGGTATCGTATATACGGCACCCGAGAAGTCGATCGATTGCAGCAGATTTTGTTCTACAAGGAAATGGGGATGAGCCTTGAAGACATCGGTAAAACTTTGAATTCACCGGACTTTAATCGATTAAAGGCACTAAAAGAACACAAAGAGCGATTAATGGAAAAAAGAATGCAGCTGGATATGCTGATTGAAAATGTTAAAAAAACCATTGAATCGGCGGAAGGGAGAATGGACATGAGCGACAAAGAAAAATTTTACGGCTTTAAAAAGCAATTATTGGAACAAAACGAAAAGGAATACGGAAAAGAAACCAGGGAAAGATACGGTGAAAAGACGGTTGAAGAGTCGAATCGCAAATTTATGAGCATGAGCGAGGAAGACTTTAATAAAATGCAAGCCGTTGAAAAGGAAATGATCCAAGCCATACAAGATGGGATGGCTGAAAAGGATCCGGGAGGAGAAGCGGGGCAAAGAGCGGCACGTCTTCATAAAGAATGGCTGGGCTTTTATTGGCCGTCCTACAGCAAAGAAGCCCATGCAGGGCTTGCCCGCATGTATACGGAAGACGAAAGATTCAAAGCTTACTACGACAAGATTCGGCCGGGTGCCGCCGAATTCTTACGAGATGCCATTTTAATCTTTACCGGTAAATAACAGCTATCAAAACCCTGTCGTTGAACTATAATAAAAAGGTACATCAAAAATACGGCAAAATGAAAAGATGAAACCGATTTATTATGGAAAGAAAAGAGATATCCACGTTTAAAATTGCAGCCGCATATATTGGAACCATTGTGGGGGCGGGTTTTGCCACGGGACAAGAAATACTCCGGTTTTTTGCATGCTACGGCAAACCGGGTATTCTTGGACTTGCGGTATCCGCCCTTTTGTTCGCATTTTTCGGTTACGTGATTATGTTCCTCGGTCATAAAGTGAAAGCGGAATCTCACTTGGACGTGATACGATTTGCCGGAAAAGGGATTGTTACCGGTTTTACCGACCTTTTAATCACGTTCTTCTTATTCGGAGCATTTGCCGCTATGATTGCGGGTACGGGAGCTTTGTTTTCCCAGCAGTTCGGAATAAAAGAATGGATCGGAAATGTTGTTATGGCCGTTTTGACGGCCGTTACGGTACTCATTGGTTTCGAAGCCGTGATCAATTCCATCAGTTTTGTGGTTCCTTTTCTCTTATTGTCGGTTACGGGAATAAGCTTATATACCGTTATAGGTAATTTTCCTGCATTTAATGCTACCGCCGTGGAAGCGGCGAAAAGCGGTTTGGTGAATGGGTGGCTGCCTGCGGCAATACTTTACGTATCCTATAACACCGTCATATCCATTTCGGTTTTAGGACCGTTAGGGGCTAAGGCCAAAGATCGTAAAATGATTCGACGAGGATCCGTTTTCGGCGGGTTGGGATTAGGTTTAGGATCTTTATTTATTTATTTGGCATTGTCCTCCAATCTTTCGGAGATTTCTCATCTTGAAGTACCCATGATATATATAGCGGGGAAAATCCGACCGGCCGTTCAAATCCTATATGCCGTTATCCTGATAGCGGAAATTTATACGACGGCAGTAGGATCTCTTTACGGTTTTGCGGTCCGTATTGGCGGCAGACGAAAACCAAAGACGGAAGGAAAGAATAAAAGTATTATCATTTTAACCACCGTCGGTGCGTTTATTGCCGGTCAATTCGGATTTTCGAATATCATCAAATATTTATACCCTTTGGTGGGGTACGGCGGCTTGCTTATGTTGGCGAGTCTTGTATTCGCAAAATACAAAAAGGAAAAAGCATCGTAATGCGTATTTACTAATTAACCGGGAATGGTATAATAAACGTAAATTATCCGTGCCGGACTCATCCTTTGTATACGGTGATGAAGAGAGGAAATCATATCGTGAAAAAGCTTATTCAATTGGCGAAAGAGAAGCAGGTACTTTGTTTTTACTTATTGACGTTTCTAATTTCATGGACAATTTGGTTTATGGCTCCTGTCTTAACCGAGGATCCCGATATTCGTGCATTGATGCAATATATCGGATATTACGGTCCGGCTTTAGCTGCGATCATGATTGCCGGACTGTTGGGACTAAATAACCAACCGGCTCCCGGTCTTCGGTATTGGATTACATTTATCGCTTTTTTTAGTATCGTCTTTTTAATCAATCTTCTCTCGTTGGATGTCCTCGGAATCGTACGTAATTCCGCTACAATCGCATTGATGGCCGTTATCGCCATACCTGCAGCCATGGTTTTGTCCGGTCCCGTATCCAAAAACAGAGGAATCCGGAGATTGCTCCGCTATGTTAAAAAGGCCAATGTTCATTGGAAATGGCACTTGGTCGCTTTTTTCAGCGTTCCCGTATTGGCAGGCATAGGACTTCTCATCGATCTTTTATTAGGAGGAGAACCGTCAGGCGTATATTATTCGCAACCTTTTTATGTTGTAATATACAGAGGATTGATATTATACCTTTCCGTATTTACTTTATACGGAAGCTGTCTGGGTCAAGAACCCGGGTGGAGAGGTTTTGCCTTGCATCGATTGTTGACACAATACAACCCGCTGGTATCAAGCATTATCGTTGGCTCTTTATACTCATTGTGGACGGCTCCGTTGTACATAACCGGTCTGTTCGAAGAAGGACTCGCGGGATTTTTATCGCAATTCATAATCAATATTCCGCTGGCCATTCCTTTTACTTGGCTGTATATGAAAACAAAAGGCAGTTTGTTTCATGTCGCGCTTTTCAGTGCGTCCCTCAATACCTTCGGAATATTTATTCCGGTTACGGAACGTTCCTTTGTCATACTTATTCTCATATCGATCCTGTGTATCGTTGCCATTACAATGGAAAACCGCATGTGGATAAAACGCGATGCATTGACGCCTTTTAAGTCCTTCATCGATTAAAGATTAGCGACTCATATCAATTCCTTTTCGTATGAGTTCTTCGTTTATGGAACCGACGGCACCGGTGATGAGGTAGCCTTCTTCGTCTAAAAACAAGGACACGGGATAAGAAAAGATGCCTAAACCAATGGAAGCTTCCAGATTCATATCATAAAACACGGGAAAGGTAAATTTGTTGTCGTTAATAAATTCGAGGGCTTTCTTTTTCGTTTCACGGCTGCCGTCCGTCAAATTGATCATAAGAAATTGAATTTCCTCTCCTAAATCTTCATAAACTTTTTGAAAGTCCGGCATTTCGTTTACACAAGGAGGACACCAAGTAGCCCAAAAATTGATGACGACGGGTTTACCGAAAAAGTCGGAGATCTCGTAGGAATTGCCATCGAAATCTTCAAAAGAAAAATCCGGAATCTTAAATTTCGTTACTTCCTCATCAACCTCTTCTTCGACGGTTTTCGACTCAGTAACCGATTCTTTCGTTGTTTCCGTTTCGTTTTTAGAAGTTTCCGAAATCTTCGAGGTTTCCGTTTCATTTTTCGAAATCCGGGTATTTTCCTCGGTTCCTATAATTCCGGACGGATCGGACAATCGATCAATTTTCATATTTTTCGAAAGATTATCGTAAGCAAAATATGCAATGATCAAGGTTAATACCAGTGCCAGAATGTACGTGACGGTTTTCATTTTGCCCATCTTTTTTTGTCCTCCTAATATGATAATAAGGATAAAAAGGATCCGAAAAGGCCTGTGGCCATCAAAAGTCCGACAACGATTAAAAATATTCCGCTAATTTTATTGATTATGCCGTAATGTTTCTTTATGAAATCAAATGCGGATTTGAGTTTGGCGATTAGCAAAGCGGATAAAATGAAGGGGATTCCCAAACCTATGGAATACGCCAATAGCATCAATACGCCTTTTACGACGCTGCCGCTTTGCGTTGCAAGCATGAGCGCCGAACCGAGAAAAGCTCCGACACAAGGCGTCCAGCTTACGGAAAACACCATACCGAACAAAACGGAACGAAAAAAAGTTGCTTCTTTACTTTCATGCCGGCTAAAGAAGGTACGGTTAAAAAAACCGATGCGAATAATCCCCAGAAAATGAAGCCCGAAGAAAATTACGATACCGCCGGTTATGATATTAACGATTACGGTACGCTCACGTAAAAAGCGTCCGATGGTGCCGGCGAAAGCACCTAAGATTATAAAAACAAGGGTAAATCCTACAACAAACCCCAATGCATTTTTTAATGAATTCTTCTCCTCTTCTTGTCCGCTTGCAAAATAGGACAGGTATACAGGCAGCAAAGGCAGCAAGCAAGGAGAAATGAATGTAATAATGCCTTCAAAAAATACGACAACGTATTCCATGTCCCGTTCCTCTGTTTTTTGAATAATTTTTACCATTATACCATGCAATTTTATAGGTGATAAGTGACTTTGTTACAAAAAGCAAAAAAGCCTGACAATAACCGAGGGTCATTATTAGGCTTCTAAAAGATCATATTTTATACGAAGGAACGTTATTTATAACCTTTTTCACGAGCAATGGATTCGTCGCGGATTTCCTTCCGCATTCCTTCGAGAGCGGATCTTCTTCTTTCGTTCTTTTCCATAAGCTCCTTTTTCGTTTTTTCGTTGTCTGTCTTCGC
>JAAYHZ010000415.1 GCA_012744235.1 Clostridiaceae bacterium | reverse complement strand
TCAAGGAATTGTCGGCAATTCTGCCTAATACCTTGCCCCTTTTGGCGACACCGTCCGAGCCCGGTAAAACGGAATAAGGCTCCAAATCCATATCCGGGTATACATCGGCTATTCGGTCCAAAAGGATAGCCCCCGTCCTTCCGTACCTTATATCTCCCGTGTAGATATAGGCATCGCTTAGAGATTTTATTGCCTCCATTAGGCACCCTGTACCGGCCCAAAGACCGAAGTAGTTGTAGTATGCAATAAAAGGCTTGATTTCAGGAACATCCCCTACCAAGGTTTTACCCGAATAATATCCGAATCCGTCATCCGTAAATGCATGGTCGCCTAAATCGGGATACAATTCGTTTTTTAAATATTCTCCGCCTTTTTCTTTTGCCAAACATATATTCCATCTTCCGTTTTCATCGATACCGGAAAGATAGAACTTTTCAAAATCATTCGAAGGAAATCGGCTGCCGCAATTCGGGCATTTGATCTTCCAAGGATCATTAAAAGGATCAATAATCCAAGGCTGATGTCCGAATCCGGTCATAATGTCCATTTTACAGATGGGGCAATAGCGTCTTGTGTTCGTATCCGCTCGAGCGGATAATGCCGATGCGCGAGGCAGCTCTTGAGGCGTTACCATATGCCACAAAAGCTCTTCTTTGCCTACGTATTTATCCGCCGTCTTTACCGCACGGTCGCATTCTTCTTTTGCCCAATCATATTTGAATATATTCTCTCTTGCAATTTCGATTTTTTCTCGGGTGTATAAAGTCGGTCTTGATTTCGGCATACCCGAGACCAAAGTCAAAGGAAAGGACCGGATTTCTCCTTGGGCTTCCGTTATGGCGGTGACAACGACTGTACCGTTTTTCCGGGCCGTAACCGTCCCGTCCTTGTCCACCGACAAAATTTCGGGATCGCTGCTTTCGAAACGTACTTTCTCCGCTTCGAAATCTTCAAAAGCACATCCTGCGCTCCTTTTGATACGAAGCCGATCTTTTTCACCTAGGGGTATCACGCAAGACCCTTTTTCCGTGGTTATTTCGATGTCGTTCGTTGGGATATTCGACATTTTGTTTTCCGCCTTTCTCTCGTAAAGGTTACATGGTTGAAAAAACAAAAGGATACGGTTCGAAGGGCACCTGCTTGTAAAAGCAGGTGCCGTACAAAAGTAATGTTAACTAAAAGGAGGCCTAAATGCCGATTATTCTTTGATTGTGAATTTCAGACCGGGATCGTAGGTTTGGAAAGCCGAATTGTTGTAATATTTATCGACCAAGGTTTGCAAGCCGTTTGCATAGAGCTGATCAATATATTGGGCCCATTCTTGATCGAAGTTCGAGATTTCGCCGTTTAATGCACGGTTCTTAAAGTCGTTGATAATGGGATTCAATTGTGCGTTTATGTCCTTGTTTTCTTCCACGTATTCGTTGTACAAATCTTTTCCCATATAGACATCGGATATGTATTTGACGGGATTCAATGCATACTTTTCAAACAAGCCGTTGGCGTGCATGTAGGCCATATAGGACCAATAACCGTAATTGACGGCGTTGTCAATTTGCTGCTGTACTTGAGAAGGCGCATAGTTCAATATGAATACGTTGAGTCTTCCTCTGTACTCTTCGGGAAGGTCCGCTGCCGCCGTCACTATCATGGCGCTAATGTAGGGTTCACCCGACCATTTGTAATGGATGCCTTCGATACCGTAGGTGAATTTATAGTAATTTTCTCTGCTGTCGAACATGGTGTATTGAAGTATTCTGCAGATTCTTTCCAATTTTCCGTCATCGACTTGAGCTCCTACCATTTGCACACGGTAAGTACCGGTTCCATACGGATCGATGTTATATGTAGCGTCCACCAGCTTGCCTTCCGGGCCTCTGAACATAGGTCCAATGACAAATCGGGCTTCTTCGTCCGTGCTCAACAGGATATTTTGAGGCGGATAAACTCGGTATGTATCGCTGTTTAAGCTCAAGTATCCGCCGCCATTGACGCCGTAGATACCGTATTTATTGGTAGCGGACATGGCTTGGTATTCTTTGTCCCAGCTTGCGGCTCCCGGTCGTTTTACCATGTAGCCTTTATACAAGTTTTCCGATACCCATTTTAAATATTCTTTATATGGCGTATAGGCATATTTCGGTACGATGTTTCCCGTAACCGGGTCTTCATACAAATAGTTGAGATCATGGACAAAGCCGAACAAGCCCTCTTGTGTCATGTTGGTCCATGCCGATTCCTGCAAATACAGCATTCCGTAGGTGTCGTCAATACCGTTTCCGTCCGGATCGTCTTCGGTAAATGCTCTTAATATTTCATTCAGGTCCTCGAACGTGAAATGGCCTTCGGTAAAGAAGATATTATCGTTGAATCTTTCATATCCCTCCACCGTCATTTTGACAGGAATCAAATCCTTTTCGTCAAACCCGTATCCGACAGCTTCCAACCAATCCAGATTGATACATGTGGCATCGTAGAAGTATTGGCAGCCGGGCAAGCTGTTCCATGTAAATCCGATGTATTCGTCGGTTTTTCCGGGTACCAGGTTGTATTGAAAACCGACCGGTATTTTTTCCATGGCCTCTACATAACCGGGTATCCAATCCCTCATTTGTCTCAACGTAATGGATCGAGTTAGCTTTTCTTCATACATTCCGAAAGGATCTCTCGGTGCTCCCGGCATGAAGAAGAAATCCGGTATGTCTCCCGCCGCTACCAAAGCGGCCATTCTTTCCGTATTTCTGCCGTCTTCCGGCCAAACCTGAAGGTCCACATTGAAAAGATCTTCCAATTCCGCTTCATCCCACCGACCTTCCCTGTAGTCGGCGTTGAGCTGTGTCAACCAAGTGATTTCATAAAAATCCTTAAACGGATTTTCCGGCTCCGTTGTTTCCGCCTTGGTTGTAGTCGTCGTTACCGCTTTTGTTGTCGTTTCGGTCGCCTTTGTTGTGGTAACCTTTGCGGTTTCGCTTTCCGTTTCACCTTGGTTCGGTTGTTCCGATACATTCGAACAAGCAACGAAAGTAGAGATTAAAAATAGAACCAATAATAAAGATAAAAACTTTTTCATTTTTACACCCCGCTTGCTTTTATATAGTAAAAATTTATTCTCTCTTGTCGTAACTTTCTATAACTTATATACTGAAAACTTTAACTCTGGAACTTTGAGAAAAGTATAAAAATATAAATAATTAACTTTAACTAACTTTGACCTTTGACACCATAAAAATTGCCGTAGCACGAAAAAACATAGCTACGGCATTTTAAAGAACATACTTTTATAGATATCTCATCACGATATTGCACATTTTATCATATTTTTTGATCATATCTTGAGCCAGCTTAATTTGGCATCTAGCTCTATCAAGATTATGATTTTCTCTATGGATACGGAAGTATTTGTCGCCATTTATATGGTCTGCAAGAAAACGTGATGCCAATTCAATGGTTATAACTATACATCCAAGAGCCATGGTATCAAGCTCTTTTTTCGTTAAAAACTCTCTTGAGGCTGTGATAAATCCTTTAGTGAATTCTTCATACTTGTTCATATCCAACTCAACTTTTGATAAGTCCGTTTCGTCTTCCACTGCGGTATTCGCTGCAAAACGAATGGCATCACCAAAGTCATATGTACT
>JAAYHZ010000414.1 GCA_012744235.1 Clostridiaceae bacterium | reverse complement strand
GCGAAGACATATGCGAAACCTTTGCGGAATTTGTTTTAAGAAACAAGCCCGAAGGCAAGACCGTTGCCGAACAGAAGATTCTCTTCTTCTACGAGTACGAAGAGATGATAGAGGTCCGAAACCATATACGGAAGTTTCTAAATATCGAAAAGAAATGACAGGAATGATTGGTTATATAAAAAGTGTCCGGCTTCTTTTGTTGACAGAAGCCGGATTTATTTGTTAAACTTGTTTCGTGCGCTGCGGCGCTAAAAAAATAAATAAAAAGGAGGTGAATAGATTGATCGACAAAAGTTTGCGAGGAAATTTCTATTCACCGGAGGTTCGAAACTAAGTTTTGATGCCGGTGCGGCGAGATTTCCTCGCCGTTAAAAAAAATCCGCGGCGAAAGAGCAGAAGAATATGAAGAATATACGGAAAGGAGGAAGGTCAATGATTCGGCTAAGAAATGATCAAAATGTAGATAAGATGAATAAAGGAATAGTAAGGTGGTTTTTGGTTTAGCCGGAAGTAAAATGTTTTTGTGATCAAAAGGAATCTTCCGGCTATGAATAGCTAAGGAGGAGACCATGAAATATTTGAACGCCAAAGACATACTTCCCGATAGAATTTTAGATGAGATTCGAAAGTATGTTGAAGGCGAATTGATTTACATTCCTAAAAAGAGCCGTTCTCGAGCCGCTTGGGGAGAAAAGAACGGCGTGAGAGAAGAGTATAAAAGAAGGAATTTGGAGATTTATCAATGCTACCGGCAAGGAATGTGTGTAGGACAATTGGTCAGCGAATACAACCTATCCGAGTCCGGTATTCGGAAAATAATAAGAGAATATTCACAAAAGACTATTGAAAAATAGTCTTTTTTTAATGTTGACAAAGATTTCTCAGAGCGATATAATTGAACTGACTGGTCAGTACAAATCATTGGATGGAGGTATGACGATGGATACGAGAAGAAAGATTTTGGACGCGGCACAAGAAGTGTTTTCACAAAACGGCTATTACATGGCAACCATGGATATGATTGCGGAAAAAGCCGGTGTGGCAAAAGGAACATTGTATTACAATTTCCCTTCAAAGGTTTCTCTTTTTACCGAAGTGATCAAAGAAGGATTCAGGTACATCGGACAAAGGCTGAACGATATCGCTTACAGCGAATATTCTCCGGACAGGCAAGTGCTAAACTGCATCGACTTTTTCATTGATTACTGCGTTGAAAACAGCAGCTTTGTCAATATTCTGTTTTTCGAGTTGACCGGAAGCATCGACAAGGAAATTCGTGACGTAGCCGACGGATTAATTCGCGAGCTGGCAGACATCGTTGCCAACGTTATGAAAGAGGGCATGATCTATTCGGTGATTCGATCCATGGATGCGGATATAGCCTCCTATGCTTTATTAGGGGCAATGCAGGGCGTTATGGGCCGCTATGTACGCGGAAAAGAAAAACCGGATGTGAAAAAGATTAAAGATAACGTAGGCAAGTTGCTGGCAAAAGGCCTTCTGTATTAAGCTTTTAAAAAAGTGACCGATGCACATGCCGTGCACGGTCTTTTTTTGTTGACAAAAATTGATCTTCAAGGCAAAGAAGCGAGATTTTTATGTTAAAATATCGATAAGAATAATTTAACAATTTTAAGAAAGCTACCCTAAATAGCGGTTTTCATTGACGGGCATAAGGAAAAATACGGTAGTATTCAAGTAATATATGCAGACATAACACAGAATACGAAGGCGAAGTAAACCGTCATTATCCGAAAAGGAAACGGCCGGTCGGGATTCATATCACCGTTTATACGATATTGCCGTTGGACGAAAGGAAAATTAAAAGCACAAGGAATGCGAGGTAAGGAAATGCAAATTAAAGGAATTTGGCCGTTTCTGTTTCTTGGAATATTGTTCCGGTTATTGATGCAGATTCTCTTCATTGTGGAGGATATAAGAGTGCGTGAACGTAAGCCGCTGCATCGCGCCCTCTATTTCTTGTCAATTGCCGTTTTCGGATTGGCCGCCATTGCTTTTTACCTGTTTCGCGCCGAAAAGGCAGCGCCAAAGAACAACACGAATGACGAACCGGAAAAATCAAATCGTCTGACAAATAAAGGGGTCTTTTTCCTGCTGACGATTGCTTATCAAGTGTTGGGGCTGCATATGCTGGCGGAAAATGTCGACACTCCTACATACATCCCCATTCTTTGGCTGTTATCCGCCTCTTTTCTCATCATGCTGCTGTATAATTTGCTCCCTGTAAATAAGCGCCTTATCGTCGAACCGTATTTACCGATGATACAGCTTTGTCTATGCATCCCGATCCAGTATCTGGATGTTTCGGGGGACAACTTGTTTCTTTCCATCATAGCGGGGTTCGGTGCAATCAACCATGCATCGCTCTCTCGGGCTAAGGTCTATGGAATCGGTGCACTTGGCACCTATCTATTGGGCGGCACGGCAAGAACGATACATTTATCCGGAAGCGGAGAAACGGCGGACCTTATTCGCTATTTTTTCGTTAACACCCTTGTGGTTT
>JAAYHZ010000413.1 GCA_012744235.1 Clostridiaceae bacterium | reverse complement strand
TTTCCTAACATTTCGGCATACTTTTTGGTAAAGCCGGTTTTCGATTCGTAAACAATGACCATATTAAACTCCTTCACAAATGATGGATTCGTTGCCGAATTCACCGGAATACACTGTCATTATATCTTCCGTAACCTTCGAGTTCAACGCTTTTCTACAATGTTTTCAAGAACATGGAAAGAGCGGTCAGCAGTATGAGAAAGCTGAAATTAAAGGTCGAAAACATAACCAAATAGTAACGGGTTTTTTCGGGATAAATTCTCGTATACTCACGAAAGGTAATTAAGCTTGCAAGCGACGATATTAAGGTCCCTACCCCGCCTATATTCACTCCCACTAACAAGTCCGCATAGTTGGATGTGAATTGAGACAGCAATATGGCCGAAGGAACGTTGCTTATGAACTGGCAGGAAAGTATGCTGAACAACAGCGTATTTTTATCCAACAAGGAAGAAAAGAATTCTCTGACAAAATCGATTCGGCTCATATTTCCGGCAAAAACAAAGAAGAAAACAAAGGTAAACAAAAGGGGATAATCCACCATTTTTAACGCTTTGCGGTCCAGAACAAGAAGCGCCAAGGGAATGACAACCAAACCGACCACGTAGGGTATACCTCGAAAAACGATGGCGATGGACAGGGCAAAAAGAAGCAAGTATACGACGGTTCGAACGGGATCCAATATCAATTTGATATCATCCAGCTTCAGCTTCTCCGGCTTGACAAAGACGATGCAGCACAAGGTAATGATCGCCACCGAAGCGATAAAGGGTATAAACATGATGGACATGAATTCCAAATTGGGAATGTTAAACTTGGAATAAAGATACAAATTTTGGGGATTGCCAAAGGGCGTCAGCATCCCTCCCAAATTGGCCGCAATATTTTGCATAATGAACGTAAAAGCCATGTATTTTTGCTTTTCGGTGGTGGTCAAAACGAAATAGCCGAGGGGCAAAAAGGTCATCAATGCCATGTCGTTGGCGATGAGCATGGAGCCGATAAAGGTGATATACACCAAGGCCAAAATACATATTCTTGCCGTATTAAATCGGTGCACGATCTTTCGGGCTAAGATATAGAAAAAATTGATGTTTTTCAATGCGCACACGACGGCCAAAACACAAAACAAACAGGTTAAGGTTTTGTAGTCGAAATAATTGAAATAAGCTTCGTCGATCGGTATAACGAAGCTTGTTACGAGTGCCGCTAAAAAGGCAATAAACATAACCGCATTCCTTTTAACAAAGGAAATGCATATTTTAACCGTATTCAATTTTTGATGTCCCATACGTTGTTATCCTTTTCTCGATGCAAAATCTTTATGTTAAAATCGCAATAAATAAAACCTTCCTTTTTACGATACATCGTGTAAAGGAAGGCTTTTTTCGATTTTTACTTTTCGTTCACTTCACACTTTGTATTTTTCAAAGGCTTTATAAAAGGCTTTAATTCGGTCCAATTTTCCTTCTTCGATGGTGAATCTTCCGAACTGGGTACGAATCAATGTAATTCCCTTCGCCACCGTGCGATCCACCCATTCTTGAATCTCTTGGTCGCTCATATGGGTGATGTTGAAAGCGTATAACAGCCAATCGAAAGGAATGTCCGTATTGGCTTTAATGTTATCAATGGTTAACATATCGGAAACCGATGGTTGGAAATGGCTCAAGCCCGTCGCTTTTAAATGCTTCAAATGCTTCGGAGATAAATTCTCACAATGAAGCGATCTTCTACCCGTCGTCAAGCCTTCGTAGAATTGATTCCAATAGGGGATAACAAAATCCTCCCACATATCCGGTGCGATGAGGCTTGCGAAATCATCGGCAAGACCTGTTCCCCACGGGCTGATTTCGGGTGCGCCGTTTACTCGATTCGTAAAGCGCCTGAATTCGATAATGCTGTCGGTTAATAGGCGCAAGAATTCTTTTGCTTTTTCGGGATAATCATAAACGTCAAAAATGAAGTCTTGACCTCTCATAAGAATCGCCGAAGTTAACGGGCCTTGGGAACCCATACCGGAAAACGGAATCTTTTGCTCCGGAAATTGCTCCTGCAGATAATCGCACAGCTCCTTGTAGTGTTGAAAAAGGGGCTGCTTCGAAAAATCGATATCTTTCTTTTCCTGCAAGACTTGAATACCCTCGTCGATACTATCGACAAATGGCTTCACATTCGGTTCCGAATCCTCGGGAAAGGTTACCGGCGCTCCTATGCAAATCAGATGGCCGTAGGAAATGGGCGGTCCTGCTATCGGCCTTAAGGGGAGCATATCGCCGAAATATTCGTAAATCTTTTGATTTCCGATCCGCCATGCTTGGGCGCATTTGACTTTGTCCAAAAAGAACTCTTTTAATGTGATGCCGCTTAAGTAGGGAATGGAGTCATGATAAATTTCCACCGAAGGGCGTATCTGAACTCCGTTATATTCATACTTCATTGTCGAATCCTCCAACCGGGTCGTAAACTTTTATCAAAACCTAAGATACAATTCTTCAATATAATATCATTCCCGATTTACGGAATCAATGATTTTTATCGTGCCGCTAATCATTCCGGTTGATGAACCTGTCTATGGTATTCTTATCCAAAAACGGCGCTATCTTTCCTATTCTTTTTGGGTCCATCATCATTAGGAGCCGGTCAAGAGAAGCCTTTGAAGCATAAGGCGCCAGCTTCATAATCATATCCCAATTGTCGGCATCGTCATCAAGGAAATCCTCAATTTTCCGTATCAGTTTATCAACGGTCTCCCGGTTTAAAAACATGGCGAATCGAAGTATTCTTTTTATTTCCTCTTTCGTCTCCATTTCGGAAACCAATTGATCAAGAGCCGAGCCGCCTGCAAAAGGTACCAGCTTCATAATGATTTCCCATTTGGAAAAGCCGTAGTCCTTGTAAATGTCAATTAACAGCTTTTCCAACGCGGACCTACTCATAAAAGGACTGATATGGCAAATTTCTTTAAAGGACGCTTTCTCCTTCAGTACAGGTACAAGCTTGTCTAAAACGCCGCCCGGTGCAAAGGGTGCAAGCTTTCGGATAATATCCCAGTCGGGATGATCTTCGTCATGCATTGCCTTCATGATCAAATCCTCAATGGTATGAGATTTTAAAAAGGGTGCAAGCTGCACAATCTTGTTGATATCCTTTTTCAGATCAAGCTCCTCGAGGAGTCTTTCGAGGGTTTCGGAAGATGCAAAAGGAGCCATGGATATGATTTTCTGCCAATCGTTCGGATCCTGCATCGATGAGGTCAAAGGAATCGTGTATTCTTTATCATCTTCCCCATCGGCATCGTCCTCGTCGTCGATTAAGTCTTCGAGCTCATCTTGCAATTCTTCGATTTCGTCATACAATTCTTCAATTTCATCATGGAGTTCTTCCACTTGATCCTGCAGCTCTTCTATTTCATCCTGAAAATCTTCAATCTCGTCATCCGAGTATTCGTCCGCTTTATCTTGAAGCTCGTCCGCCTCGTCTTGCAATTCGTCCATTTTATCCTGCAATTTGTCCGCTTCGTCCTGTAAATCGTCGATTCTGTCCAGCGCTTCATCCAAATAATCCTGCATTTTGTCGATTGCTTTATCGGATTTTGCCCTTCGATATTTCTCGTCAAGCTCCGACATAGCGTTGCTTTGCTCGCGGATTCGATCATGAAGCTCATTTATCCTGTCTTTGATTTCACGGATTCCGTCTTCCTTATCTTTTATTCCGAATCCGGTGTCGGATGTGAAATCGTCCCTTGGAGAAAAATCCGTTGCTTCCTCGTCCATTCCCTCGGCAATCGGCATTTCTTCCGCCGGCAATGCTTCAGCTTCAGGCGCATCGGATGCTCCGGCTAAAAGAATGCGGTCCGTAGTAGTATTCAGAACTTTAGCCAGTCCGATGAGCTGTTCAATATCCGGCAGCGTTTCTCCTCGCTCCCAGTTTGAAACCGCTTGGTGGCTGACATTCAGCCTATCCGCCAGTTGTGCCTGCGTCTTACCGTTGTTTTTTCTTAAAAAGGATATATACCGTCCAATTTTTCCTGCATCCAACATCGCTATTCCTCCGATCCGTACTCTCGTTTAATATCATTGTAAACCAACCGTAAGATTCGGACAATCAACCGTTTATTGAAATCATTGCACAAGAGAACAGGCATTAAAGCTGTCTTGCTGTGTTAAGTACCTGTGGCATTGATATTTTAAAGATAGTAAACGATAATGAATTATACGATACAAAATGGGTTAACAAAGTATTTATGCTGTGTGTTTATGTCCGTTCTTCTGATGTTTATTTTTGAAATTATCCTGCACCCACATGAAAATCTTACAATAATGTAAGGTTTACTTTCTATTTCGTTTAGTAATGTGTTATACTATTCTTAACTATATTTTACATCCTTGGAGGTGTATGGTTCATGGTAATTAGCTACGATAAACTTTGGAAACTCTTGATAGATAAGAAAATGAACAAGACCGATTTAAAGGATCAAGCTGGCATTACCTATAATATTATCGCCCGCCTTGGTAAGGGCGAATCGGTGAGCATGGAGAGCTTGTATAAAATCTGCAAATGCCTCCAATGTAATATCGGTGACATCATGGAGTTTAAACTTGATTGATATTGTTTAAATAAAATGAGGGGGGCTGAATTCATGGGGAAAAGCCATTTGTCTGAAGAAGATATCAAATTAAGATATATCACACCTGCAATACAGAATGCGGG
>JAAYHZ010000040.1 GCA_012744235.1 Clostridiaceae bacterium | reverse complement strand
ATGCATTTCGCTTTAAAGATAAAAGCGGAAATATTACAGGGAAAACTTACGAGGAGCTGGAAAGCGATGTAGACGCTTTAGGAACCGCATTAATCAATATGGGGTTAAAAGAAGCAAGAATCGCCATTATCGGTGAAAATCGCTACGAATGGGCCGTTTCGTATTTATCCGTAGTTAACGGGGTGGGTATTGCCGTACCGCTCGATAAACATCTTCCGGTAAACGAAGTGGAAGCTTTAATTATACGAAGCAGAGCGGAAGCCATTTTTTACAGTCCGTCTTACCAAGCCATGGCTGAAGATTTAATACATCGGGCACCGAGTATCCGCTATTATATTTCCATGGAAAAACAAAGCGATGAAAACGGCGAAAACTTCACCTCCATCCCCGATCTTATTGAAACGGGTAAAGATTTGCTGGCTTCGGGAGACCGCTCTTTTGTAGAGGCCGAAATTGATCGGGAAAAAATGTCCATCTTGCTCTTTACGTCGGGTACCACAAGTATGGCCAAGGGTGTCATGCTCTCCCATAAAAACATCGCAAGCAATATCAATGCCATTACCCAAAGCATCCGTGTATTGCCGGGAGATGTACATTTATCGCTGCTGCCTTATCATCATACCTTTGAAAACACCATCGGTTTGGTCCATATGATTCATACCGGGGCATGCATCGCCTATTGCGACGGAATCAAGCATATTGCAAAAAATCTCCAAGAATACAACGTCAGCCTGTTGGTAGCCGTGCCCGCCATATTTGATGTCATGTTCCGAAGGCTGCAAGAAGGCATTCGAAAAGCCGGGAAAGAACGACTCGTTAACGCATTAATATCGCTGTCCGAGCTTTTAAGAACCATGGGCTTGGACCTTCGCAAGCCTTTGTTCAAATCCATTCGGAGTAAATTCGCTCCCGCGTTAAGGCTTGCGGTATCCGGAGCCGCTCCTTTGGATCCTGCCGTAACCGTTTGGTTCGATAAAATCGGCATTACCCTGTTGGAAGGATACGGCCTTACCGAAACATCTCCGGTTGTCTCCTGCAACAAGGTTTATGCCAACAGACCCGGTACCGTCGGTCATCCTTTGAGCGGTATTGAAGTTGCCATTGATAGTCCGGACGAAAACGGTATGGGGGAAATCATCGTTCGCGGAGACAACGTTATGTTGGGTTACTACGAAAACCCGGAAGCCACCGAAGAGGTATTCGAAAACGGTTGGTTCAAAACAGGAGACTTAGGCATCATCGACGAAGAGGGGTATATCAAGATAACCGGCCGTGCAAAGTCTATGATCGTTCTGGCCAATGGGAAAAAAGCGTTTCCGGAGGAGTTTGAAGTGCTTCTTAACAAAATTCCGGGAGTAAAAGATTCTTTTGTATGGGGAAACAAAGCGTCGGACGGCAACGTGGAAATTTGTGCGGAAATCGTTGTGGACCAAGACTACTACTCGGGCAATCTGCCTTCGGAAGAAGAATTGGCAAAAAGCTTTGAAGAAGCTATCCGAGAAATCAACAAAACCATTCCCCAATACAAAATGATTCGTTATTTCATTATGACAAAAGAGGATCTGATCAAGACCACCACTCTAAAGACCAAAAGGCCGTTAGAGCTTGAGAAGATACGTAATTATTTGGAAAGAACCGGGCTTGATATGCGCAAAGCCTCGGGCAAATGGATCGAAAGCATGTAACTTCCTTTTCATTATAATAATTTTTTCACTATACTCTCCTTCACAAAAGGCTTACAAACGGTACTTTGTAAGCCTCTTTTTGCTTTATATTTTCATATCTCCATTAAACACTGTTTCTCGTCGGATTCGTACGCTTTTTCCATGACGTATTGAATGTAAGCTCCGTCTTCAAAGGAAGGATAAGCTTGCTTTTTGTTATACACACTGTCCAAAAAGCTGTAAAGACAGTGAACATGCGCTCTCATCCAGCCGATGGACGCCTTCGGACTTGGGAATGCTCCTCCCGGCTTCGGATATCGCTGAACGCACTCGATCCTCGTAAATCCCCTCATACCTCCGTAAGGGCCTTCCGGTGCGGTGTTATCGTAAAACTCAAGATAATTCGGGTTCATCAAATTGAATCGAAGAGCACCCTTGTCTCCGTGTATCTCAAAACGCAGCTCGTCGTCGGTTCCCGTTGCAATCTTCGAAGCTTCTATGGTACCGATGCCGTTGTTTTTCATTTTCACCACCATATATACGGCATCCTCCGCCGAGATATCAATCCATACGCCTTTTTTATCCGGTCTTTTCGGATACAAAACTTGCGTTTTGGCAAACACCGACCGATACTCACCTAACAAGTAGTAGATCAGGTCAAGAATATGAGAACCCAAATCCAGCAGCACGCCTCCGCCGCCGATGTCCTTATCCTGCTTCCATCCGATAGGCTTTATAGGGTCGACGGATCCGGAATGAAGGTAGGAAGCCCGGAAAGTCAAAACGTTTCCCAATCGCCCCTCTTCGATCAATTCCTTTGCTTTTAATGTGGCAGGGAAAAATCGATTTTGAAAGACGACTTGGCAAACGGATCCTTTGTCCTTGTTCTCCTTCATCACCTTCACGATTTCCTGCGCTTCTTCATAGTTGATTGCCAAAGGCTTGTCGCAGTAAATGTGCTTTCCCGCCTTCAACGCTTTTATGATGACATCTTTATGATAAATATTCGGGGTGCACACGTTAATGATATGAATATCTTCTCTGTTTATAATATCGTCGGGATTCACCGTGGCAAAATCAAAATCCATGGTTTCTTTGGCAATCTGCGCCGTCGCAGGCGATGATGTGCACACACCGCACAGCTTTGTTTTCCAAGGCAGCCCTCCGTAGTATAAGGGTATGGTCTTGTACCCGTATGCATGCATTTTCCCCATAAAACCAAAACCCAAAATTCCTACATTAAAAACTTCCATATTCGAATCCTTCCTTTTTATACACTAATCCCCATGAAGTACGGGTTCACAATCCGGTCATTGATAATCATATTTTCTTTTAAAATGATATCGATTCTTACATACATAGTATCATATTTCGGCTTTTTACCAAAGATTAAAGATTCGCATAGCATTCGCATGGCAAAATATCCTTGAGAAAAACCGTCTTGGCTGATGATACCCTGAATCAAGCCCTTCGACAAATATTCTTTGGCTTGGTCATTGATTTCGAACCCGATATACTTCATTCTTCGGATATCATTGCTTTGCACCAAAAGATCTACACCCTTCGATACGGTATCTCCATCAACGTTGCAAACAAGATCAAAGGAGCGAATATCGATGTCTTCTCCGAAAAACGCTTCTTCAATGGTTTTGTTATTCCTTTCTACCACTTGGATTGACGGAAAAGACTCCCTCATTTTATCCATAAACCCGACTTTTCTATAGTAGTAGCCGTAGGAGGAATACCCGGCCGTGTACAACAACACCCTTCCTTTCCCTGCCAGAAAATCTCCGGCCAATTGGGCGGCCAGACGTCCGGATTGGTAGTTATCCGGGCCGATATGAAATATTCTTTTGCTGTCCTCTATATCGTCGTTTAACGTTACCGTGGGGATCTCTTTTTCCGTCAAATAATTGATATCCTCCAAACAGCTGCGAAGATGGAGCGGTACAACAATGCATGCGTTATTCTTATCCTCCGCGAATTTTCTTAGCTTATCTCTGCATGCATTTACATAATCATCATCGGTAAAATCCTTCGGAATTTGATAAAACTCTATGATCGGTTCGACGCCGAATACCTCCACCTCTTTTGCTGCGGCGCGAATACCGCCTGCAACGTGATCCCAGAAAAAAGACGGATTACTTCTTAAAAGCACACCGATTTTTATCTTCTTCCCCTTCATGGACAAGCTTCTTCCGATTAAATCCGGCCTGTAATTGTATTTTTTTGCAATTTCCAATATTCTTTTTCTCGTTTCTTCGCTGATACCCGGACGATTATGCATAGCTCTGTCTACGGTACCGATAGTGACGCCGGCTATCTTTGCAATATCGCTCAAGGTAATCTTTTTGCTTTCCATATCCTTTCTTCATTCCCCTTCATCTGTATTCTTTCGGACAACCCAAATCCGGTATCGTAAGCATTTGGCCGAATTTCACTGCCGATTCGTGGGCAATAATTCCGGGGATGGTGTATCGAGCCGCCATCCATGCGTTATTTTTCGGCATGGTCTTGTAGTAACAAGCGTGAACAAATTCATGAATGAGAAAATTATGCGACATAAAGTGACCCGAATTGATCTTTTTAAGTGAATCCGGCAATTGATCTGTCGGCTGAATTTTCGCGAAATTCACAGGCTTTTCATCTCGAATGACCGCCGGATCATCCGTCAAATATCGGGGCGCACATTCCAACAAATCATCCAAGCATACCGTTTCTTCCCGATTTTTCGTAAGCCAAACACAGCCTTTTTTCGATCCTTCGGAGCTACGGTTTTCAAAGGATCCTTCGGTTCCGTACATACTCACTCTTACGGCACCGGGATATCCGATCCTTCGGAACTCGTTCACCCGGACGATGGATCCGTCCGATGCATAAAACAGCGCCGATTCGTTACTGAAAGAATTGTTCCATAGGTTCTTGCCTTCTCCGTACAGATCATAACCGTCCCTGTTCTTATCCACAAAACCGAAACAGGATACTTTGGTTAAATATGCATTTGTTACCGAAACGAAGCAGCTTACCGAATGGGTGCAATAATGCATGGGCGGGCTTCCCGCCGTCTGCTTCCAGTTCGCACCGCCTCTTCGTTTCATGACATCATACGACCCGTGATCCCAATCATGGTAGTATTCACATTCGGTATAGACCGTATCGCCGAAAGCTCCCTCTAGAAATCGGTTTCGACAATAGATAACGTCCGGGTAATAATAGCTGGTCTCGCCCATCATGTAGATATTACCGGTCTTCTCGACCGCTTCCACGATATCTTTTATTTCTTCAAAGGTGATACCCATCGGCACGGCGGAATACACGTGTTTTCCCTTCTTCAGCGCCTTTTTTGCTTGAGGACCGTGAAGCCAATTTTGCGTAAAAAGGGCGACGGCGTCCACATCGGTTTCCAACAACCGATCCAAAGAAGGAGAAAAATCCGTAATCCCGGTCTCCGCTCCCCGTTCCTTTAGTTTGCTCTCATCCAAGTCGCACAAAACGACTTTCTCCACATAGGGATGGGCTTGAAACAAGCGGATAAAGCTTTTAGAAAAGCTTCCGCAGCCTACCACACCGACCTTTATACCCATAACCAATCCTCCCTTCTTTCTTGTCTTTATAATGCTTTTAGGCTTTCCTCCATACGGGCGATGAGGTAATCCACCGTTTCTTTCACGGATATAACGGGAAGCTTGGTCAAAGCCGTAGGTGGACATGACGCTTTGTATGTTTGTGCGCTAATGTCGATGCACCTTTTTTGAAGATACTTGGTGAACCGAACGGTTTTTTCAATATCGTCAAAGGTTATGCCTTGTAAAAGTCCTAAGCCTTCAATGCTTCTGATATGCTCCGTGTATTTTATTGCCAATTCATTAAGCCTTTTTTCATAATACTCCCCGATCATTTCCATATGTTCTTCGTTTTCCTCGGCAAAGACCATGGTAATCAAATACGCTAATGATGTCAATTCTTCTTGGCCGTTTGTAACCAATGCACCGAATTGATTCAAAGAATCCATGGGGGCAGTGGTAATGATTTTGGACCCTGCGAACCGTCCTCCCGGAAAACCTTTTCCGACGATGACAAAGTCCGGGTCCAGCTCATACAGACGGAATAAAAACATTCCCTTGTACCACATGCAGGATTGTATTTCATCCACCATCACCGGCGTGTCGTATTCTTTGCAAAGAGAGTAAGCTTGCCGCAAAAAATCTTTTTCCAATCGTATGGCTCCGTAGTTCATCAGTATGATTTCGTGTAAAAATCCTGCCGTCTTATACGGAGGACGATTGTAACGCTCTATTTTTCTTTTTAAATCATCAATATCGTTAATGTTTACGGTACACACTTTCATAATGCCGGCCTTTTCCATTTTATTGTACAGGCCGGGCCACATGTCGCGCAAGGTTTGGGCAAAAATCGTGGTACCGTGGTAGTTGGCGGTACCTCCGCCCTCGTAGTCGCCCATAACCAAAAAAACCGGTATTCGGTCTTCGTATTTCGGCAGCGGAAAGGTTTTATCCAAGGAATAGAACCTTGCCAACATCATTTTAATGCCCGCTTCCGCCGCTAAGCTTCCGGTTTGAAGGTTAATGACTCGGTTTAAGACCTTTTCCTCTCGGCTCGTAAGAACTCGCTCCAATGTCTTCTCATCGCTTTTCTTTATACCGTTTGCATGCCGAATCAGTTCTCTTTCCGACAGTCGTGTAATATATCCTCGGGTATTGTTGTGGGTTGCGTTCCCGATTCCCAGCGCACTTGCCCTATCCAGCAGCTTGTATCCCGGAAAGCCGTGGCCTAAGGGAGCGTGGTAATGCTCGCTTTTTGAGATTAAATAGAGTCTACCGTCCTCTCCCAATCGAAATACGCCGAGTCCTCCGACCGGAGAAGCCTTCGTGTCCGTCGCTTTTTGAAAGGAGTCGGTAGCGGCACCGGCTTCCGTGCTGTTCATTTCCGAAATCACTTTGGAACCGACGCGATTCAAAAGCTCCGTATTTTTTCGTACAAAAGAATCCGGTAAAAAATCCACTTCTTCCTCCAAGAGACATTCCGTTTCTCGGTCGGTCAATTCACCGAAAAACAACGCCCCCTCTTTTAATCGGTCCGAAAATTCATCGCCTAACAGTTGTCTTAAAGACCTTTTAACCGGTTTTAACATGTTATCCATCCCTTCCATTATGAACGGTTGACGGGCATGTGGGTTATCATGCCCGTCATTCACCGTACTTGTATCCTTCCTATATGGCATCAAACCCGTATTATTTCAAAAATTCCGCCATATCCTTGCTGTTGAATATTTCAACCAATTTGTCCAGTCCGTTCTTGTGCAGATTATCGATGTAAACGGACCACTCTTGGTTAATGTTTGCAATCTGTCCTTCATGAGCCCGGTTCCAAAAATCGTTACGAACGGCATTTATACCTTCGGAAACTTCTTGGCTTACTTTTTCGTATTGCTGCCACAGCTCATCCGTAAAGTACATCCGATCCAAATATTTGTACGGCTCGATGTCGTATTTACTCCAACCGTTTTCTTCTTGGTAGAAATGCCACGTGTAGTAGTAGGAGCTGAACAGCGTCCAAATGGACATATCCATCAAGAACTTGTTGGAAGCGAAAATATTCATCGGGGCTTTCGAGCGGTATTGTTCGGGAACCTGTTCATTCGGGATTGTTAAGATGGAGCTTTTCCCGGGTTCTCCCAACCACTTGTAATGGATGCCTTCGATACCGTAAAAATACCGCATATATGCATCTTTATCAAAGTGGGTGTACTCCATCATCTGCAATATTCTCGCCAACTTTTCGTCGGAAACTTCTTTGGCGATTTTCCAAGTACCCCAAGCGCCGGCCCTGTAAGGCGTAGGTGAGTACCGGGTGTTCCCTCCGATTCCCAAAGGACCGATAAAGCCCGGGAATATGATAAATTTCGCGTCGTTGTCTTCCTTTAAAACCGATGCGGGAGCCAAGGACATGGAGTATTCCGGTTTGTATTCGGCAAATACGTCTTGTGCGGACAATTCGTAGTAACCGTGCTTTCCGCTAGCCCATACCGCAAAGACTTCGTTTTGCCAATTGTCCACTCCCGGCAGCTTTCTTATGTACCCTTTTTCCAATGCGTCGGTTTCCCATACGAGAAAATCTCGGAAGCCTTCGTAAGCGTAATAGGGTACCACGTCTCCCGTCAAGGTGTCCTTATACAAATGATTCCAGTCAATGGATAACCCGAAGGTCGCCAATGTCAGACGGTTCCATGTATGGAGGCCGAGGCTGATTCCAAAGTAGGTATCGTCCACGCCGTTACCGTCCGGGTCGTCTTCCGTAAACCTTTTATTAATGTCCAAAAATTCCTCGTAGGAGAAGGTACGGTTGGAGAAGAAGATGTTATTGTCGAAATTGCCGTACTCGTTAAAGTTATCCGGAACGTCGAAGACCGTCAAATCGTCAATGGTGTATCCGAGATTCTCCAGCCAATCCAAACGCAGTGCGTGGTTGAAATAGTAGAACTTGCTCAACGCGGAGGCCATGGTAATTCCGTAGTATTCGTTTTCCGTATCCGGTACCTTGTTAAACATAAGGCCGATCGGATATTCCTCAATGATCTTGTAATATCCCGGAAGATACTTTTTGATCAAGTCCATGTTGATGGTTCTTGTTAAACCCTGCTCGTACAGTTCAATGGGGTCCTTCGGATAGAAACCCATATCCGGAACGTCTCCTGCGGATACCATGAGGGTCAGCTCTTCCGCATTGTCATAATCCACGTTCCATACCTTCAAATCGATGTTGAACTTTTGTTCAAGCTCCAACTCGTCCCAACGTCCTTCTTCGTAATCCTTCGTGTACTGCACCAACCAAGAGATTTCATAAAACTCCTTGAACGGATCCTCCTCTTGGGCGGTGGTCACATCGTTTGAAACCCCGTTTGATTCTTTTTTTGCGCATGCAGCCAGAGAAAAAAGAATCAACACAACCAATAACATAACAACAGCTTTTTCATCTTATTCACCTCTATCGTGTTTTTTCTTTTTTTACCGCAACGATACCGGGCTAACTGCTGTAGTACTAACGAAGTATGAAACTTTTAACCCGATAAAATATTTCTACTCCAAACAAAACCTTCGAAATTCCAGGTACTTGCCGTATTTTTCGCGATACCTTTTTACATAATTCGGATCCGGTGATACATGGATTCTCTCTATTTTTATCCTTTTGACGCTTTTTGTCAGGTCCTCAAATTCGCCGTATCCGAATGCCGCAACAAGCGCCGCCCCGATGGCGGCCATATCCGGTTCGCGTACGGCATAAATCTCCCTATCCAACACCGATGCACAAATGGTTCTCCACAAATTGCTTTTTGCTGCACCTCCTGTCATTATGGGGTAACGAATGCCCCCGATTACTTTTTCAAAGGCTTGAACCTTGATCCGTACTTCAAAAGCGGCGGCTTCCATGATGGCCAAAAACAAATCGTAGCGATCGTGTTCCAGCCCCAATCCTATAAAAGCCCCTCTTTTTCCGCTTACACGCGTTTGTCCGGGGTAAAACATCACACCGGAATCTTGCGTCATTCTTTCGCTGCATACGGAGTCGATCTTCCCGAAGCTTTCCTTCGAATCTTCCTTTTCCTCCGATGCTCGTTGTCCGAAGTTGTCGTTAAACCATTCCATGGAGGCTCCGGCTGCAGGAACGGATGTCAAAAGCCCCCATGTATTTTCTCTTACGTGCCTTCCGGGCGTCAAATGGTTTTCCGTATCGAAAACAGGCCTGTCGGAAGCCGCTAGATTTACCCACGCGGTTCCGGTGGCGATCAGCATTTCTCCCGGGGTAAAAACACCGGCACCGGCGGCAACGCAGTATTGATCGTGACCTCCGGAATAGACTAAGGT
>JAAYHZ010000412.1 GCA_012744235.1 Clostridiaceae bacterium | reverse complement strand
GAAGTTCCTGTTCGTCAGGCCGGGATTTTGCCTCCGACTTCCTTCAGATTCCACCTCACGATGGACACCCTTGTCTTTGGCTAACGGTTGGTGCTATCAACCCCCGTAACGGACTTTCACCGTCAAGTTCGCGCGCATGCCGCGCGCACATAATTAAGGCATAATCCTTGATAGGATTATGCCCTCTTGTTTTTATATTATTTTACGTATATTCCTTAATGCAGATCGCATGAAGGTTCGCCGACTTTTTGTCTGTTGTCGTTCAACATACCTAAGTTAACCATACGGATATTGTTGTTCGGGCAGCGATTGTAGCACATACCGCAAGCCACGCATTCTTCCGTATTGACCTTCCATCGGTCCGCTCCGTCCTTGTAGATGGCAAACTCTTTGCAGATTTCGAAGCAGATGGCGCAGCCTTCGCCGCATCCGCAGCGCAAGCACTTGGAAGCTTCCTTCACCGCTTCTTCTTCGGTTAACGTTCTTGTAAACATTTCGAAGTCCGCTACGCGCTCAATGGCGGTTCTTGCGTAGATATCGAAACGATTGATGAGTCGCTTGTAGCCGGAGCGCTCTAAGACTTGGTATTTATCAACGGATTCCAATTTGTCTTTGAATTCAACGGTAGCCGCATCGCCGGAAAGCTTCTTGTCGATTTCAGCAGCCGCTTTTCTACCCATGGCAATGGCTCGGATAACGGTACCTGCGCCTAAGATGTCGCCTCCCGCATAAACCCCTTCAATGTTGGTCGCAAGGGTTTCCTTGTCCGCCTTCACGCCGGCAGGCATGGATCCGTCGTTCTGCTGGCCTAACGCCATAATAACGGTGTCGCATCTTAACGTAAAGTCCGAGCAGTCTTCCACGCCGATGGGGCATCTTCTGCCGGTATCATCTACGTCGCCGAGAACGTTGGTATTCATCTTGATGCCGGTTACCTTGCCGTCCTTCACCGTGATTTCTTCGGGAGATACCAAGTACATAATCTTGACGCCTTCTTCTTCCGTTTCAAACAATTCTTCATCGGTTATGGGCATTTGATCTCGTGTTCTTCTGTATGCAATGTAGACTTGGTTTGCTCCTAAGCGTTTTGCGGATCGAGCGGCATCGGCAGCCGTAAAGCCTCCGCCGATTACCACAACGGTATCGCCGATTTGCGGTCTTTCGCCGTCGTTGATCTTTCTCATAAACTGCAGCGCATCGATAACACCTTCCGCATCTTCTCCGGGAATACCCGCTTTTCTGCCCTTCCATGTTCCCACCGCCAAATAGATGGCATCAAAGCCGTCTTTTTTCAGGCTGTCAACGGTAAAGTCTTTTCCTAACGCTTTGCCGGTAACAAACTTGATACCGATGGCCTTCATGATTTCGATTTCTTCGTCCAAAATAGACTTGTCGAACCGGAAGGTAGGAATACCGTAACGCAGCATACCGCCGCATTCTTTTTCCCGTTCAAACACGGTCACGTCGTATCCCGCTTTTCTTAAGTTCCATGCACAAGACAAACCGGAGGGACCTGCTCCCACAACGGCCACTTTCTTGTTGTTTTCTTTGATATCAAATTCGGAGGTCCAGCCTTGGGCCTTTGCATATTCAATAACGAAACGCTTGATTTCTCTGATTCTTACCGCTTCGCC
The DNA here is from genome assembly GCA_012744235.1 of Clostridiaceae bacterium. GTDB lineage: Bacteria > Bacillota > Clostridia > JAAYHZ01 > JAAYHZ01 > JAAYHZ01. Next base: position 4,726 of record JAAYHZ010000412.1, on the reverse strand, counting down.
GGTTTCCTTTCGAGTACAAGCGGCTTCGCATTCTTTATTGCACACGATACCGCAAACGGATTGCAAGGGGCTCTTGCTCATGATCAAATCGTAAGCTTCTCGAAATCTTCTTTCGGATACCATGCGGACATAAGCTTGGGCCGGAACACTGTTCGGGCATGCCGCTTTACAGGGGGCCGCTAAATCCGGATTGATAAGTTCCGCATGTCCGTCGTAAAGGGTCAGTTCGGGAGCGCTGCGAACTTCGGAAACGATTAAGTCTCTCATTTCTCTTACGGAGTTGTAACCGTTTTCCTTCATGTAGTTCTTCAGATCGCGAATTAATCCGCCGATAAATCCGAAGCCGCTGTACAAGGTTTCGGAGCAAATACCGATCAAGTCGGCACCGCACATAATCATTTCGGCGGCATCGATGTAGTTTCGAACTCCACCTGCCATCATAATACGAGGCACGGGACCGTTGGCCTTACGAATTTCGTAGGTATCTCTTAAGGCCAAGGGCTTCAACCAAGGACCGCAATAGCAGGACATGCTGATTTCATCCTGCAAGTGATAGACCGCCTTCTTCGGGTCTTTTAAATTAATGGGCGGAATCGCCAAACGATTGGAGGTTCCTCCTACCGCATCTGCACCCGCTTCATAAAGCGCTTTCGCTACTTGTGCAATTCTTCCGCCTTCCGGCGTCAATTTTACAAACAAGGGTATTTTGATTTCCTTTTTGATGGCTCTTACAATTTCACTGACGGCATCGCCGTTTTGTCCTAAAGATGCGCCGGTTCTCTTTCCGCTTGCACCGCCGGACAGCTCGACGTTGAAGGACATATTCGGGCAGCACATGTTCAATTCGATAATGTCCGCTCCGACTTCTTCGAACTTTTTCGCCATATTGACCCAACCGTCTACGCCTTCTTCACCGGCATAGGTAATGTTGGCAAACAGTATCAAATCATTCAATACTTTTTTCGCATCGTCTACCAAACGCAAGCCTTCTTCAAAAGTCAACCTTTTTTCGGCGGTAAAGGCCAATGCGTTACGGTCTTTGAACAATGCATAGCGAGGAACTCTGTTTATGTACGGTGCGGGATCGATGGTCAACTTAATTGACGCACCCGCCCAGCCTGTTTCTTCGATTCTTTTCAGTTGTTTTACAGAGTTGGTGGTAGGACCTGAAGCGACGTAAAAAGGATTTTTAAACTCAATCCCGGCAACATTTACCGGCAAGTATAAATCATTTAACATTTCTTATAATCTCCTTTGGCGTTTTTATTAAAATCATTTCCCGATGTGGATATTGGTAACCTTTTAGTTACATTTAATTTTAGACATTCGCACCGTAAAAGTCAACGGGTCTATGAAAAAAACGTAAAAAACATTACTCGTTTAAAATATTTGCCAATTCCTCTGCAAATACTTTTTTCAATACCCGACCCACTCCGGATTGGTTGTTATCGTATTCCGTCACCAAATCCGCCATGGGCTTGACGAAATCAAGGGCGTTTTTCATGGCAATTCCCAAGCCTGCGTACCGGATCATTTCCAAATCATTGCTGTCGTCGCCGATGGCGATGATTTCTTCTTGCTTAATACCGCATCGTTCGGCATACTTTAAAGCCGCATGCCATTTGGTACCTTCGATATGGCTGACTTCCAATAGCGGGCCGATTCTTTTTAAAGACATGGTAATATGGGTGTGAATTTCATCCGGATACTTTTCGTCGATCCGGTCTTTTAATTCCTGTACTTTTTCCATATTACCGGTATAGCACATGATCATGACGTGGGAATCCGGCAATAAAGCAAAGTCGTCAATCACCAGCAAATTAGTGGTGCTCGGCGACACATACCCGTTATATCCGGGGTAAGAAGCGTCGTATTCGCATATGAGCTCGTATCCGTTGTAATTGGCATGGAGTACGGGATGCATATCTTTTTCATACCCCATCTTCAGAATATCCAACAGGCACTCTTTTCTTATGGTGGTGCTGTCGATCAACGTATCGGTACTCATTTCCCAAATGGCGTTGCCGTTATTGGAGAAAAATACGGCATCCAAACCGTATCGTTCGATTACCGCTTTGGCAAAAGAATAGCGCCTTCCGGTTGCAATACCGATAATAACGCCTATTTCCTGTAAAGCTTTTAATACCTGTACATCCTCGTCGGATATGTTCTTTTCATCGTTTAACAAGGTTCCGTCCATGTCCACAAGGACCATTTTGTACTTCACTTTTTTCTACTCTCCGTTTTGATTTTTAATGCCGTTCCAAAAAACACCGAAAATTCGGTTGCTCATTTCTTCGTCGATGTCCAACTGTCCGGATTGGAAGTAATTTTGAATGTATTTGACGGGTCCTAACAGATAGGAAAGAATGACATTGTAGGGCAAATCGGCGATTATTCCGCTTTTGATTCCCTCCTCCACAATGCTTTCCATTCGGTTGAAAATACCGGAATGGGATTCAATGACTTCGGGAGATATGTACTTTTCTATTCCCGGCTGGCAGATAAAATTCGCCTGAAGAGGGTTGTTGATGCAGTAGCTATAATACCCCATCCAGAAGCAATAGATCTTTTCTTCTACGGTTTTGGCGGATTCGATGCCCAAAGCGATATACCGTGATATTTCCGTCATAATATCGGAATAGATGGAATCCATCAATCCCTGCTTGCTTCCGAAATAGAAATAAATGGTGCCTACCGCTACACCGGATTCTTTTGAAATCAAAGAAACCGGGATATTGCCCAACCCGTTTTCGGCAACCAATTTGTACACCGTGAAGGTAATGATTTCTTTCTTGTCCGTTTTAATCCCGTCCTTTGCCCGGTTATTCAAAAAAACGATATCCGAACCTTTGACATCGCCTTTACCATTCTACACTATATCCATCGGGGATTTCAACCGCTTTCCCTTCGGGTTGGATCAACCGCTGGTGCAGGGCAAGGTAATGGATGATCAACCGAAGAACCGTTTCGTTTAGGATATCATAGCTTATGTTCAAGCGCCAGCAAATGGTTTTTTCCCCGAAGCCGGTTTTCAATACGGAGGGAGACAAATCCCCTTTCATATATACATGCCGCATGCATGTTTCTCCGCGGCACGGGCAGCTGGCTTCGTAAAAGTTTTTTACGATAAAAGGAGGAGCGTCGCTTAGAAATGGAACCAACCTGTTCGTGCTGACAAACATAAGAGAAAAACGCAGCATGGCTTTAAATCGTATATCGAAAATCGCTGTCAGCAAAGGCGTCCTCTTTATTTTATAATGATAACAATGCACGACAAATTGAAAGCAATCCTTTTGCTCGCATTGAAAAGAATAGCCTAACGCTTTCATGTATCTTACAAGCCTTTTTACATTGCAGTATACGGGATCGTAATCAATCAGCCTGTCCAATACATATACAAAATTGGGGGTATAGCCTTTGTCCATGACCTCCCAATCGCAGCGGTAGAAATCGGAAAATCCCTTATCCCCTTGGTGTTCATGGCAAAGGGTTGCCAAGATAGACAGTCCTTCGATCATTTTCGGAGCGTAACGATTGGATATTTCCACCTCACGTTCCATGATACGTATGTCGAATCCTAAACTAGAGGATAACATCGATAGCAGGATTCTTTTTCTTCTCTTATCGGACCGTAGGAATTCCTCCAGCAATTGGCGATTCAAATATAGCGTGTTTCCAAAAAGCTTGCCTAGGTATCCTGCCCGGTAGAGGAACCGTAAAAAATCGTTGATCGTATGGTAAATCCGGTCCAAATCCTTTATGTAATTCTTTTTCGCTTCGGGAGTAAAGCATAATTCCATACAGGTATCCTGCTTTTTCGGAAAACCCAAAGCTTCCGGATGCTCGTATAACAGAAGATAAAAGGACTTTAGAAAGTCATGAATTTCCATGTGGCAGGATAAATAGGCTCCTTCCACCGGTGCAAACGGCGGCTTTAATACCATTAAATAATAGGCAGCCACTCTTTGTCCTAAGCTGTCGTATTTCTCCTTAATATACATATCCCATATACTCTCATGTTTTCTTAGAGCAAATTTTTCAAATTCAAAGAGGCTTTGTACAAATCGTTTTTACTTACATCTTCACGATTCTTGGTAAGAATACCGATCGCTTCCTTCAGGGTACACCGGTTTTTTATCATGGTATCCACAAGGAGCGCTTCCAAAGAAAAGGATTCCTCCTCTTCTTCCTTCGGCTTCCCGGACACGTCCACAATAACCGTATATTCTCCCAATTCGCTTTCGGGATCGTCTTTGATACGATGATATATGTCAAGAATATTTCCCGCCAGTATTTTTTCGTGCAGTTTCGTTAAATCGCTGCATAGGCATACATTCGCCCAAGGAATTTTGGAAGCGAAGTATTCCGTTAATTCTACGATCCTTTTCGGCGATTCGTAAAACACATACAAGTGCTCGTCGCCTTGAATCATCCTTTGGACCAAGGCATCTTTCTTTTTGTTTTCTCTCGGGAAAAAACCTTTGAAAACAAAGGAAGACGTGTCCATGCCGCTGACCGATAAAGCCGTTATCACGGCGGAACAGCCCGGAACCGCCGTCACGACGATACCGTTCTCACGAGCGGCTTTCACGATTTCATAGCCCGGATCGGAGATGCAGGGAGTTCCCGCATCCGATACCAGTGCCACATCCAAATCTTCCTTTTGCATTCTTTCGATGATTTGCTCCGTTCTTTCCTTTTCGTTGAACTTGTGGTTCGAAAT
>JAAYHZ010000411.1 GCA_012744235.1 Clostridiaceae bacterium | reverse complement strand
TACAATAGTATTCACAAGAGATCCTCCTTTTCAAAGGTTTTTGATGGTGATTCTATTGTATCAAAAAGTGAGGATCTCTTGTTTTTTTATCCTTAAAATGTCCTACAATTATTTTACACTATGCTCCATTCGCTTCTCATGTTGGCAACTTGCCCCTGGAATACACGTTGCTTAAACTCGTTGTATACGGTATTGACGCTACCCGCAACTGCCCAGTTAATTTCATTAAACTTATCTTGAAGTTCCACACCGAGCATACCCCAGTCCGCGTTTTTATCGGGAACCAAACCGTATTTTTCGAACCACTCGTTTTCTCTCCAATAGTTTTCCAAAAGATAATTCGTCCATCGGTATCCTACCCCGAGATATTCGTACATCGTCATGGTAAATACCCCCGGATTGAAAATTCTTTCAAAAGCGGCGCCCGGTGAGGCGTATTTTGGCGGAACCTTCGAAGGATCCGTTATGATCAAACGGCTTTTTATGGGCTCGCCTTCCCATGTATAGTGAATACCTTCGATTCCTTTCGAATAGCGCAAAGACGCTTCTCGGTCAAAACAGGTGTATTCTAAAAGTTGTAGGAGTCTTGCCATTTGCGCATCCGTCGTATCCGCACCGATGTAGCAAAGAGCGCCGGTCCATTTAGTAAATGTACGGATATACATGTTCCCTTCCCCGCTCGGACCTTGGGTAGGAGGCGTAATGACCAAGGTGATATCGGGATTTTCGCGGAGCAAGGCGTTCGGCGGAGATATTTGATGGGCTTCCATTGCGGAGCGAACAGCAAAAGCAGGAGGATTAATGTGTCCTACGTTGGGAACCGCTAACAGCGTATTGTAATCGGAAGCAGGCGCTTGTCGCACATATCCTTTATAGATTTGATCGAATATCCATTCCCAAAAATCTCTCATACCGGTATATCCGCGGAAATCTACATAGTCTCCTGTGGTCGGATCTTTATAGATATACCGATCAATAGGTACAAAATTCCACATTCCGGTCAAATTGCCTTCCCATTCCGCCTGATCGGTATACAGGTAGCCGTATGTATCGTCCTCCCCGTTTCCGTCAGGGTCGGCAACGGTAAACGCTTCAAGGATATCGTTGAATTCTTCGAATGTAAATTGCCTGTTGGTAATGAAAATTTTCTCTTCGTAGTCAACAGGATAAAGATCATCGAAATCGTATCCTAAGTTTTCCAGCCAATCCAATCGGAACATGGTATAGGTCCATGGGAAGGTATCTTGAGGTGTAGACCAAAGTATTCCGTAATATTCATCTTCGGTATCCGTTACTTTTCTTAAATTCCATGCAAACGGTTCTTCATCCAAGTATCGGGCTAAAGTCGGGATGTATTTGTAGAGCATATCCCTTTTCACGGTACGAATCAATTTGGAATCATATAAAAAGCCCGTATCCCAATACTGCAGTTGGGCAAAATTGGGAAAGTCTCCCGCAGCAAGCATCATGACGATTTGTTCGGTGTTGTGATTGTCAATGTTCCACACCTTCAAATCCACATTAAACTTTTCTTCCAACTCCAATTCATCCCATCGGCCTTCTACGTAGTGCAAACAGTTCGCAGTAAGCCAAGAGATTTCGAATCTTTCGGCAAAGGGATTCTCTATTTCCGTAGTTGTCGCTTCCGCCTTGGTTGTCGTCGTTGCTTGGGTCGTTGTCGTTTTTTGTTCCGTAGCCGAAGAGGTAGTAGCGGTACTTGTTGTGGTCTCCTCCGAAGAAATTTCTTCCCCGGAACAGCCGATTAGGGTACCTAATAAAAGTACAACCAACAATACACAGGTTATACGCCTAAAACGTATCATTTATAAACCCCCTTTGCAATAAAATTTCGTATAACGAAAATTATTTTAATTTTATTGTATAATATTTTTATAGAAAATAATAAGTAAAATTAAATTTTTACAAATTAATTGACAACTTTTAATATATCAATTAATGAAAATTTATATTATTTCTTGGTTATTTGTATTCAATTATATATACTCTGTTGCCTTTTAGAAAAAAATTCGTTAATGCGCAAAAATTTTAAGCATAAAAAGAGAGTGCAGCAATATATCATC
>JAAYHZ010000410.1 GCA_012744235.1 Clostridiaceae bacterium | reverse complement strand
CCCCGAAGACGTCTTGTTTCCACAAAGTTATCCACTTTATCCACAATGTTTTTCCCCGATTTGTGGATAATATTCCACCCGAACAAATAAACGGTGCATAAAAAAACCGGAAATTCATGTCTTCTTTCATGAATTCCGGTATGATCAAACGTTAATTCGCTTTTTATAATGAGTCCGCCGTTTTTCTTGCCGTATCCGGCACGTTGGTGATGATGCCGTCCGTACCGATCTCAATAAATCTTTTTATATCCGAAGGATCGTCGATGGTCCAAACATTAACGAACATACGGTTCTTATGACATTCCTTGACAAGCTCCTCGTTGACCGTATATCCGTGAGGATGGAGCCCGTCGGCACCGAAGCTCTTCCCGTAGTCCCAAGGGCGGAAAAGACCGCAGCTGTACAAGGGGGCCGTAGCCAATTCGGGACAAAGCTCCTTCACTTTATACAAGCCGTTGTGATTGAAGGAGGATATGATAATTTGGTCCGTTAAGCCGTATTCCTTAATCAGGGCGACGGTTTTTTCCTCGATGTCTTCGGTAAGGGAGCTGTACTTGATCTCGATATTTAAAAGAAGACCGGTTTCTTTTACAAAAGCCAGCACCTCTTTCAACAAAGGAATCTTCACCGATTTGTACTTGTCGGAGAATTTGAATGAAAAATCATACGCCAATAGCTCTTCGTAGGTCATTTGGGCGACGGCGCCTTTTCCGTTTGATGTACGGTCAATAACGTGGTCGTGTATAACCACGACTTGTCCGTCTTTTGTCAGGTGGACATCGATTTCCAATCCGTCGGCGCTCATATCATAGGCCAATCGAAAGGCTTCCATGGTATTTTCCGGAGCGTAGGCGGACGCTCCTCTGTGTGCAAAGATTTTCGTACTCATAAAAGGTTCGCTCCTTTCCTAATTTTCAGACTACAGCTTCGGAATATCCGTGACTCGTTTTTCTTCCATCGCCGTATCGGCTCGAAATCCGATTAAGTGTCCGTACATGGAATCCTCTAAAGCGGTGCTTGATATGGAAGGCTGCTCTCCGGATATGACCCGAACAAAGTCCTCCGTCAAGCCTATATCGCCTCCTCCGTGGCCGTCCATGGACACGTTCAAATCGATGACCTGCTCCGTATATTCCTGCTTTAAGTCCGGCTTCCTTACGACCAATACGCTGTCGTTGATATTCCCCTCGATCTCTCCCTTGGTTCCGATAATCTGTACGGTTCTGCAAGGCTTGGAGGCCGGGGTGGATAAGGTATGGGTCGCGACGACGCCGTTTTCAAATTCGATGATTACCGTTTGCCGGTCGACCACGTTGTTGTCACAGTGCCATACGCACCGTCCGAAAGGATTGTCCTTCTTTAAGGATTCGATCTTCATCTCCTCCGTTAAGCTCTCGCCGTAATGCTCGATGGATTCCCAAGCATAAGCTCTCCACAATCCTTTTTCGATGTAGTTGTTGTAGGCCGAATACGGGCATTCTCTTTCAATCCTGCAGTCCACCAAGCACCTTGTGCCCGAGCCCTCCGGGGCGTTTTCCGGCTTGAAATAACCCAAGGATCCGAAGCTTGCCACACGAACCGGTGCAATGCCGCTCATAAACCACGTAATCAAATCCAAATCGTGGCTGCATTTGGCCATGAGAATGGGGGATCCGCACAGATCCTTGTTACGCCAACGGCCTCGAATATAGGCGGTGGCCATATGATGGTAGCTGACCTTTTCTTCGGTTCGGATGGAAACGATATCCCCGATTTCTCCTTCCAGCAGTAATTTTTTGACGGCCACATAAAAGGGTGCATACCTTAAAACGTGGCACACCATGACCCTGCAGTTGTTTTTCTTCGCCGCTTTATACAGAAGATGCAAATCTTCCTCGTTGGTGCATATGGGCTTTTCCAACAGCACATCCCATCCTCTTTCCAAAAGAGGCAATGTTGTCGCCACATGCAATTGGTCCATGGTTCCGTTCACGACGGCATCCAGCTCGATATCGCTTTTCGCCATCTCTTCCGCGTCATGAAAAACATTTTCCGAAGGGATGCCGAACTCTTTTACGACTTGGTTTCTTCGAAACTCGTTAGGTTCGGCGATAGCCCATATCTTTACTTTATCGGGCTGCTTTGCTGCATAGCGAATGTATAGTATGCCTCTGTGTCCTGCACCTACAAGCCCGATCTTCAAAGGTTTGTCGCTCATAATATCCTCCGCTTGGCTCTATATATTTTCCCTAATACTCCAATTTCGGTATTCGGGCGATGATCTCATCGTTTAAGGAACGATCCGCATGAAATCCTTTCGATATATTCTTCTTTAAGGTCCGGTTTTCGTAAAACCAAGTACCCGTCGTTCATGTTGCCTTCGATTTCTCCCTTTGTTCCGACGATACGGAGCGTACGGCAGGGCTTTGATGCGGGACTTGAAAATACCAAATTGGCAACAACGCCGTTTTCAAATTCCACCAAAACCGTTTGACGATCCGCTACGTTGTTGTCGCAATGCCATACGCATCGTCCGTATGGATTATCCTTTTTCAAGGACTCTGTCTTAATCTCTTCCGTCAAATTTGCACCGTAGTGCTCCACCGGTTCCCGGGCATAAGGCCCCCATAAGCCTTTTTCCATGTAGTTGTTGTAGGCGGAATAAAAGCATTCTTTTTCGATCTTGCAATCCGAAAGGCATCTTGTACCCGCTCCTTCCGGTGCATTTTCCTTTATAAAATGGGACAAGGATCCGAAGCTTGCCGTTTTAACAGGCCGTACGCCGCTCATAAACCACCGCATTGATCGTAACAATTTCCCCGATTCTCCCGTCTATCAACAGCTTTTTAACGGCCACATAAAAGGGAGTAGACCGCAAGACATGGCATACCATGACTTTGCAATTGTTCTTCTTGGCGGCACTGTACAAAAGAAATAGTTACTCTTCCTTTGCGCATATGGGCTTTTCCAACAGCACATGCCAACCTCTTTCCGGAAGAGGCAGGGTAGTTTCCACATGAATTGATCCGTGGTCCCGTTTATGACCGCATCCAATTCGATATCGCTTTCGGCCGGCTTTTTTGCGTTGCAAAATACGTTTTCACAAGGAATGTCGAATTCTTTCGTCGTTTGGTTTCTCCGATACTCGTTAGGGTCCGCTATCGCCGATAATCAGACCTTGTCCTTATGTCTTGCCGCATAGCGGGTATACAGGACGCCGCGATGTCCCGCTCCGATCGGCCCTATTTTCACAATGTCGCTCATGCATACCTCCGAAAGATATGGTCAGTCGCCCATATCCAAGCCGAAAAAGCTTTTGGCGTTGTCGTAGCAAATGCCTTTAATAATTTTCGCAAGCATTTCTTCGTCCATGGGATATTCTCCGGCTTCCACCCATTCGCCGATGAGATTGCATAAAACTCGGCGGAAATATTCATGCCGTGCATAGGAGAGAAAGCTTCTCGAATCGGTCAGCATGCCTAAAAAATTGCTTAACAGGCCTACGTTGGCAAGGGTCTTCATTTGGTTTTCAATCCCGTCCCTTTGGTCGTTGTACCACCAAGCGGCGCCGTATTGGACTTTACCGAGGCTCCCTTCTCCCGGGAAATTGCCGGCCATGGTGGCAAACATATAGTTGTCTTTGGGATTCAGATTGTACAAAATGGTTTTCGGCAAAGAGCCTGTCGAATCCAATTTATCGAAAAATTTCGCCATATTCAAAGCCATGGATTTATCCGACATGGAATCAAAGCCCATATCGGGACCAAAGGTTCGATACACGCGGGAGTTTAAGTTTCTTATGACTCCCAAATGCAGCTGCATGGTCCAGCCTCTTTGGGCGTATAATTTGCCGTAGAAGGTCAGCATGAAGAATTTATATGCGTCCGCTTCTTCTTTGGTAACGGGAGATCCGGATACCGCTTTTTCAAAGACCGTCTTTGCCGTTTCAAAGCAGGAGTCGGTATAGGGGATGTACTCCATGGAGCAGTCGGCAATTCGGCATCCCGCTTCGTGGAAATAGTCTACGCGGGATTCCAAGGTTTCCAAAAAGTCGTAAAACATTTGAACCTTTCTTCGTCTCATGTTTTGAAGCTTTTCAAACCAAGGCAAAAATGCCGGTTGGTCGATCAATACGCTTGCTTCCGGTCGAAACGTGGGATACACCTTCGTTTCGAAATCCCCTTCCTCCCGAAGCATTTTGTGGTATCTTAAATCGTCCACCGGATCGTCGGTTGTGCATATGAGCACAACGTTGGATTTTCGAATTAATCCCCGAGCGGAAAATTCCTTCTCCTGCAGCGCTTTATTGGCCTTTTCCCAAATGGCATCGGCGTTTTTCGGATTTAAAACCATGTCGATACCGAAAAACCGCTTCAGCTCCAAATGGGTCCAGTGGTACAAGGGGTTCCCGATCATCTTCGGCACGGTTTCCGCCCATGCCAAAAATTTCTCGTAGTCTCCCCCGTCTCCGGTCACGTATTTTTCCGGGATACCGTTGCTCCGTAAAAGCCTCCATTTGTAGTGATCTCCGTAAAGCCATGCCTCCGTAATGTTTTTAAAACGCTTGTCCGTATAGATTTCTTCAGGACTCAAATGGCAATGGTAATCGTATATAGGCATATTTTTGGCATAGGTATCGTACAGCCATTGCCCGGTTTTGTTGTTTATTAAAAAGTCTTCTCCCAAAAATTCTTTCATTTTTTCCTTTCTCCCTCTTCCCAATCGTTGTAATTGTTATCGGAGTTCGTCAAGCTCGATTTCTTTTCCCTGTTGTTCTTTGCTTAAAATACCGGCGATGATAATCTTCATCAGCTCTTGCGTTTCTTCGTAAGGGAAAGGCCTTGTACCCGTTCGTAAATATTCCACAAAGGCTTCCAGCTGCTTTTTAAAGGAGTAAAAAGTATCACCGGATTTCACGTGGACCGACGATGCGGTTCCCGCTAAGAAAAGATCGCCGAAGCTTCCGTACATGTCTTCGATTTGAGGAATTTGAACAATCGCACCGCTTTTATGCTTGATAACAACCAAATTGCTCTTTCCTTCTCCCGTATTCCTTACCGATAGAAAGCCCGGTCCCAAAACGGGATACACCGCTTCCGCGGCATGGATTCCGTAGCGTTCCCAGGACTTGGCCATAGGCTTTATGACAAGCCTTAACTCCCCTAGCTCCGCCGTAGATTCTCGGTAAGGCCCGTATTCTTTCGTGTACCGCATACAGCTTGATGACATAATGGGCTTGCCTTCTTCCACCCATTTGTCGAATGTTTTTAGGTCCTTTAAATTGTCCGTTAAAGGCTTATCGACGAATACCGGTATCCCGGCCTCAACAAAGGGCTTGCACCGATCCACATGCTCGTACCCGATATCGGTGGTAATGCAAACCGCGTCCACCTTGCCGATGACGTCCTCCGGGTATTTCACCGTATGAGGTATCAAAGAAGCCTTGGCCACCGCTTCCGCATCCTTCGGATCGTCCGTCCATATATGGGTCACCCTGCAGCCCGGTATTCCGAAGTTTTTTGGCGGCTGCAGTCCCAAGTACTGAGGAATAACCGGAAAAGGACACTTCTTCATTTCGTCTTTATCATATCCGTTTATGATCGCCGACCAAGAATAGGGGTGGCCGT
>JAAYHZ010000409.1 GCA_012744235.1 Clostridiaceae bacterium | reverse complement strand
CAGTAATATAGGGGAGGGAGATTGTCGTGGCTGATCCGAAAACCGTCAATGAAACGAGAGGATCCCATAATTTAATATTGAGTAACCGAAAAAAGGTGGATATGACCGGAGTGGTCGATGTGGACCATTTTAACGAGGACTACATACTGCTTTCCACCGAGCTCGGCTATATGGAAATCCGAGGATCCTCCTTAAGGATCGTCAAGCTGGACGTGGAGAACAAAAAGCTGACCATTGAAGGTGATATTACCGCCCTTGTCTACGATGACAAATCCGTAAAGAAAAAGCCCAAAAGCGTGTGGGGTAAATAAATCGGTATGAAAGGTGTTCTTTTCAGCGCCACCGAACAGTTGACGGTCTTTTTAATTTTTATTGCCTTGGGAATGATCATTTCCTTTCTGTACGATTTGTTTCGCATCCGAAGACGGGCTTTTAAGTTGGCGGGTTTTTTTGTTCATATCGAGGATTTGTTGTTTTGGCTGATTTGCGCCGTCCTTGTACCCGTCACGGTATATGCTGTCCACTACGGAGAGTTTCGCGGGTATTTGGCCTTAGGCATATTCACCGGTCTTGTTTTGTATTCCCTTTTATTCAGCAAAGCCGTAATGGATTTTTCCGTGCCCCTTGTCCTTACGGTAAAAAGAGTCTTCATCGCCGTTTTCAAGGTTTTGACCAAACCTCTTGTATTGGCTTGGTTTTTTATTGCCAAAATTTTAAACGGTATTTTCAAAGTCTTGTCCGTTCTATCCGGGAAAGCGGCGAGAAAAGTGGAATTTGATTTATTTAAAGTTCTTCGAAAATTCAGAATAATTTTTTTCAAAAAATGACAGAGAGCCGTTACACTATGCCCGGTATATGGAATTTCATGCATATCTACATCGTGTGTTATTTGGTAAAATTTTTTAAGGAGCAATGGAAAATATAGTTTGACAAGACCTTTTAAACTCTATACAATGGGCTTAATAAATGCGAAATGCGTTGGAAGGTAACGGCAAATCGCGGTGGTGAGTGGTTATAAATGAAAAAAAGACTATGGGGGATTTTATTTAGGCTCATCGTGTTATGTTTCATTTTCTACGTAACATACGTGATGACGGTTCAGCAACCTATAATGCAAGCGAAAACCAAACAACTCAATGAAATGAAAACCCTCTTGGAGGAAGCCCAACAGAAAAATCTGGACCTTCGGGAACAGCTGCTGCTTGTGGAAAGCGATGCCTATGTGGAAAAAGTGGCACGAGAAAGATTGGGACTCATCATGCCGGGAGAAAAGATTTTCATTGAATTGAAAGATTGATGTCAAAAATGAATGTAACGGGGAAGTTATTAAAAAACAATAAAATCATTTCCATGGAAACGGCGGTAAACGAAGATGCAAGCTTAAACATGACCCGCCAATTGGAAGCATGCCTTCTCGAAATATGTAAAAATCTCAATATACCCATTCCCATTTGGATGAAGAAAAACACGAAGGAATTTGTCCGATTCAAAAAAACCATCTTTACATCGGAGCAGTTTATGGAAAAAGTCAATTTCGATTCCTTTGTGATTGAAATGGATCACTGATTTTCTTCGTCGCCATGTAATCTTTTTTTCAACAGCTTCTTGTACTGCTGAATACTGAATTCTTTCTTGAAAATGCCTTTCTTATTCGTGCCTTCTCCCGCATGCCGTACCGTGGCTAGCGTTCTCGGTAGAATCAAATCCGCAACTTTGTATTCCTTGTCATTGGGGGTTTTAATTTGAACATTTAAAATTTCAACGTAATTGGCGGTATAGTCTTTCAAGATACCGGATACTTTGGTTTTAATACCGTTCATGTTAAACTCGCATACCACCAAATTCCCGATGTATTTTTCCAACAAAGCATCGAAAGAATAGCTGATGGTGCCGATCACTTCTTTTTCCACTTTGCTCCTCTGCGCCTTTTGGGAGACTAAGATGGAGTCGGGGCGGGCGGCCTCGAATTGCCCGGAAAGGATCGTTACGATTTCCATTAAGGAGTCTTTAATGGTGCTGATAAAATTTCGAATTTTTCGACCTAATCGGCGAAAGAAGCGGGGATGATAGGCGGCTTGCACTTCTTTTTTTCGCTTTTCTTTGGCAATATCACTTAAATCGTCGTGTCTTCTTAAAATGGCGGTCAGCTGCCCGAATTCGGTTTTAAACAGAATAAAACTGGCGTGATGCAGCTCCGGAACGAACACGTCTCCCTCTTGCTTGGGTTCATCTTCAAATTCTTGAATGTCGTACACCACTTCGATACCGGTGCTTTCCACGACCAGCCTTCCGCTGATTTCCCTTTGGTCAGACAGCAGCAAGGTTACGTAATCGTTTTGAAAGGCCTTCAAGCAACGGTCTTTGGTTACTCTCCTTATGTAAGCGATAAGCAAAGAAGATAGGATAATCGCCAAAATGGTAATGACAACAGGGTTTTGCACGGTATATAACTCCTCTTAAATTTTTTCGTATAAAATATATCATTTAAAAGAAGGGGATGCAAGGAGTACCGCTGCGTAAGATTCAGCAACCCAATATTTAAGAAATAGTTCGCCGGAAACATTGACTTATAGCAGGAAAATTATTACAATATATAGTATAAATATAACATATATTTCATAGAGAGGTGTAATTTATGAAAAAGACGGTCTCGTTAATTCTTGTCATCCTATTGATGATGGCTTTTGCTTCATGCAAAAGTGTTTCGGAAGAAGATACGGAAGTTACGACAACCGGTAACACCGCCCCGGTGACAACTACAAATGCCGTCACTACCACAACAAGTACTTCAAAGCAAGAAACAACAACGGTAAAGGAAGAAAATCCCTTCGAGGAATTCATGGAGATTACTTGGCTTACCCAGCTGAATGCAGATTACCAAGAAGGTCGATGGGATGAACTGGAGTTGGAAGAATTGTTTAATGTGGACCTGCAAGTATGGGCAATGGATTCAAGACAAGGGGAACAGATGGCGGCATTAGTTGCAGCCGGCGATATCCCCGATTATTTTTTTATGCCGGGAGCTCCGAGACAGCCGGCCGACATGTATAATGAGAAATTAATACGTTCTATACCGCTGAGTTTCTTTAAAAACTACATACCCGGGTATTATGAACTATTAGAGAAGTTCCCCATCGGTTTTTCATATAACCTGGTTCCGGGGAAAACGGACGAATATTTGGGATTCACCCAAGTAGACATGAGAGGATGTCAGTATTTTTACGATGCCACCTGCATCAATCTCGATTGGTTGGAGGCCGTCGGCTACGGTATAGACAATTTACAACCGGCGACCCAAGCCTCCGAAAGCTATGCTCAGTATAACGACAACATCTTTTTCGGTGAAGGAAATTTTTCTTTTGAAGAAATGAACGATATTATGAGAAAATTTACCGAGGACGATCCTGACGGCAACGGAATCGATGATACCTACGGTATGCTGTATATGCCTCCAAATGTGAACGAGTCTTGGGTGAACCAAACCCAGTATGGCCTTTTCGGATTTGTTAACGAAAACAGTTATTTATATAAAGATCCCATAAGCGGAGATATCGTACCGAAATATGCATACACTCCCTATCGTGATTACTATAAATGGATTTCCGAGTCATTGACTAAAGGCTATATGGTATCCCTTCCTAGAACGGGCACTTGGACCACCTCCTACTCCTCCATGTCGGGTACGGGTAAATACGGTATCATGTCTACCTGCGGTGTAGTGGTAACCCAAATGAATAATGAAACCAACCACCAATACCCGCCGATGAATTATTTGATCAACGGAGATCCCAATGCACGTTTTGTAGTAGGTATCATGTTCCGAGGCCCCGAAGGCTATGCGGTGAATAAGACGTACAATATCGACCCCTTTGGTACAGGTAGCTGGAGAGTCTATATGATCGGAGAACAAGTTTCCGACGCGAAGCTTCAAAGGATATGCCAAATATTGCAGTATACGCTTTTCAGCAGTTATGAAAACTATATAAGATACACAAGCGGACTGGAAGGCATTCATTTTAAATGGGCGGGAGATCCTTATCTGAGCAATATGATCGTAACTCCTGCAGCGGAGCTTCCTCCGGAATACAGAGGAAACACCAGTGTATTTACTTTCATTATATCCCAATCTCCCATCAATCAATTTATACGTGATGCTACAATATACAACGACTGGCATTATCGATCTTGGATGTACGTAAACGATTTGCTAAACAAACACGTTATAAGTCCTGCAAAATATATAAGTGATGTGTATATGGGAATCGAGCTGTATAAAGAGTATACGGATTTGGTCACAAAATATCCCGAGATCAATACCGTTGTAAATGATTTCATCAACCGCGCCTTGGAAGGAATGATCGATAATTTTAATACGGAATGGCAGCAATATATCGAGCAATTATACAGTGCAGGATTGGAAGAGATCATAGAAAAAATATTTAATAATCCTGAATTTAAGGATTATGACCCCGGACAGAAGTTCATTTTAAGAGAATAAAGAAGAATAAAAAAAGCCGGTTCGCCGGCTTTTTTACTCGTATTCCATTTATCATGGCTTACGGAGATTCCCTTGATTTTGAATTTTGGATAAACTATAATGAATGTAACCAACGCACTTCACTATTCACGAAAAGAGGTGAAAATCACGGATTTTGCTATATGCTTAATCCGGAGAAGTTATGAGCATTAAGGTCACGGTGTGGAACGAATTTGTACATGAAAAGCACAACGAAAGAGTGAAAGAGGTATATCCTGACGGCATACATAATGCCATTGCGGAATATTTGAAGACGCAAGAGGATATGATAGTAAGAACGGCCACGTTGGATGATGAAGAACAGGGCTTGAGCAATGAACTGTTGGATGACACGGACGTGTTGATCTGGTGGGGGCATGCGGCTCATAACAAAGTCAAGGACGAGTATGTGGAAAGAGTGTATGAAAGAGTTATGAAGGGGATGGGATTCATCGCCCTGCATTCCGCTCATTTCTCGAAGCCCTTCAAACGTCTGATGGGAACCACATGCGGGCTAAGATGGAGAGAAATAGGGGAAAATGAACGCCTATGGGTTATCGAGCCGACGCATCCTATAGCCCAAGGGTTAGGAGAATGTGTGGAAATCCCGGCGGATGAAATGTACGGAGAACGCTTCGATATCCCCGTTCCGGACGAATTGGTGTTTATCGGATGGTTCAAAGGGGGAGACGTTTTCAGAAGCGGCTGCTGTTACCGTCGAGGCTACGGAAAGGTTTTCTACTTCCAACCCGGTCATGAAACCTATCCCGTCTATTATCAAGATGAAATTCGCTTGATTATCGGTAATGCGGTACGGTGGGCTCGTCCCGTCATGAAAAGAGAGCTTTTAGGGGGAATACACGTACCGACACCCATTGAAAAAATTTAATTTTTGTTTTGGGAGGAACAGGATATGGCTAAAAAATTAAGAGTCGCTATCGTAGGTTGCGGAGGAATCGCAAACGGAAAGCATATGCCGTCTCTGGCGAAAATTCCGGAAGTGGAAATGGTTGCTTTTTGTGACATCGTGGAATCGAAAGCACAAGAAGCGAAAGCAAAATACGGTACCGCCGATGCGTACATTTGCACGGATTACAAGGAAATTGTAAAGGATTCGTCCATCGATGCGGTTCATGTTTGCACACCCAACAAATCCCATGCGAACATCACCATCGACATGTTAAACTCCGGAAAGCATGTTATGTGCGAAAAACCCATGGCAAAAACCGCCGCCGATGCAAAAAGAATGTACGACGCGTATAAGGCGTCCGGTAAGAAACTCACCATCGGATACCAAGGCCGTTATCGTGCCGAAAGCCTGTACTTGAAGAAGCTGTGCGATGCAGGGGAATTAGGCGATATTTACTTTGCCAAAGCCCACGCCGTAAGACGTCGTGCCGTTCCTACATGGGGAGTTTTCCTGAACGAAGAGGAACAAGGAGGAGGCCCCCTCATTGACATCGGTACCCATGCCTTGGATTTGACCTTGTGGATGATGAACAACTATGAAGTGGAAAGCGTAGTCGGAAGCGTGTACCGTAAGCTTGCGGATACGGAAAATGCGGCGAACGCATGGGGATCCTGGGATCCGAAGAAGTTTACCGTAGAAGATTCGGCATTCGGATTCATCAAGATGAAAAACGGCGCTACCATTGAATTGGATGCATCTTGGGCTATCAATATATTGGACGTAAAAGAATCCTGCTGCACCTTATGCGGTACGAAGGCCGGAGCCGATATGGATGAAGGCTTGCGAATCAACGGCGAAAAATACAGCCGCTTGTATGTAACCAAGCCGGACTTTAAAGCGGGAGGAGCCGCTTTCTACGAAGGTCACGGTGTGATGGATCCGTCCCACTACGAAGCTCGCCAATGGATCGACAGCATTTTATACGATAAGGATCCTACCGTATTGCCGGAGCAGGCGTTGGTGGTTTCTCAAATCCTGGAAGCGATTTACGAATCGGCCAAAACGGGAAAACAAATTTTCTTCAAATAGTTATCAATCATATAGAGGATAAATCATTGAAAACCTCCGGTCTCCGGAGGTTTTCAAAATTATAAAGAAAGTAGGAAATTTATGGCGGAATGGACGACAAAAAAGCGAATGGAGGCGATGTTTCGCCATCGTGAGGCGGACCGTATTCCCGTAACGGATACCTTCTGGACGGCAACCATAGCAAGGTGGCACCGCGAAGGGATGCCGAAGGATGTCAGCATTCAGGATTATTTCGGTTTGGATAAAATCGCTACCATCGGTGTGGACATATCGCCGAGATTCCCGGAGTCCGTGACGGAGGAAACGGAAGAATACATTGTACGCACAACCCGCTGGGGTGCGACCCAAAAAGAATGGAAAAAAGCTTCTTCGACGCCGGCCTTCTTGGATTTTAAGGTGAAATGCTATGAGGACCGGCTGAAGGCGAAGGAATTAATGCAAAAGGGCGATGACCGCATTAATTGGCGGTTTTTAAAAGAACATTATCCTCGCTGGCGAAAAGAAGGATACTGGATTCAGGCCGGCTTTTGGTTCGGATTTGATGTCACTCATTCTTGGTTTGTAGGAACCGAGCGGCTGCTGATTGCCATGGTGGAGCAGCCGGAATGGTGTATGGACATGTTTAACACGTTCTTGGAGCTGAACTTGAAATATTTCGATGAAATATGGAATGCCGGATATGAATTCGATTGCATTCGCTGGCCGGACGATATGGGCTTTAAGCACAGCCAATTTTTCTCGGTAGATACCTACCGAGAGCTTTTGAAGCCGGTACATGCCAAAGCGGTGGAGTGGGCACATAAAAAGGGTATAAAACCTTTGCTGCATTCTTGCGGTAATATTAAGCCCTTAATACCGGAATTTTTGGATTTCGGCTTGGATGGCTTGAATCCCTTGGAGGTCAAGGCCGGCATGGACCCGATTTGGATGAAAAAAACATACGGGGACAAGCTGTTGCTTCACGGCGGTATTGACATTCTTCTTTGGGAGGATGCGGAAAAGGTGAAAGAAGAAATGAAGAGAGTCGTTCCTGTCATGATGGAAAACGGGGGATATGTTTTCTCCTCGGACCATTCGGTACCTTCATCAATTAGCCTGGACGAGTACAAAGAGATTGTAGAGCCGGCTAAAAAGATCGGACGATTCGGTTAAAACAAGGGAACAAGAGGATTTTCGGAACGTCATTATTCACAATTTATTCATAATTTATTAAAAGGTTTGTTACATACTTTAGTTGTCCCGCTGTGCTCAATTCTATGAAAAATTAAGAATTGAAATATGACTCCATGGAGAGGGGGAAACGTGATTGATAGAGATAAATAAATTAACCAAGCGATATGGCCAAATAGAAGCCGTTAAAAACATTAGTTTTGCGGTGCATGAGGGCGAAATCCTCGGTTTTCTAGGGCCGAACGGTGCCGGTAAATCGACTACGATGAACATCATAACGGGATATCTGCCGGCGACGGAAGGTAGTGTTAAGGTTGCAGGGTTTGACATTTTGGAAGAACCGGAAGAAGTGAAAAAAAGAATCGGCTTTATGCCGGAACAGCCTCCGGTTTTCAAAGACATGACGGTTTGGGAGTATTTACGATTTGTAAGCGATCTCAAATACGTGCCGAAAAACAAGCAAAAGAGCCAATTGGATGACATTATGGAATTGTGCGGAATAACGGACCACCGCAACCGTCTGATCAACAACTTGTCCAAAGGGTACAAGCAAAGAGTAGGTTTGGCCCAATCCTTGATCGGAAATCCGCAGGTATTGATTTTGGACGAACCGACGGTAGGGTTGGACCCCCGACAAATCATTGAAATTCGTAACCTGATCAAATCGTTAGGGAAAAACCACACCATCATTTTAAGCTCCCATATATTGCCGGAGGTTCAGGCAATATGTGAACGGGTTGTCATTATCAACAAAGGTGAAATTGCTGCCATCGATACGCCGGAAAACCTGTCGAAAGGTTTGAACCGTGCCGCTAAATTGACGGCTACCATTGCAGGACCTCAAAACCAGGTGTCGAAATTAATCAACGACATCTACGGCGTTAAGTACAGCGACGTATTGTCGAAGCCCGGCAAAGACACCGTCACTTATGTGATTGAAGCGGACAAGGATATCGACATAAGAAGACCTTTGTTCTTTGCGATGGCTAAAGCCGGTTATCCCATAATCGAGCTAAAGTCTATGGACATGACCTTGGAAGATATATTCTTGAAAGTTATTACGGTGGAAGAGGAGGTACATTAATATGTGGGCTGTGTATCGAAAAGAATTAAACTCATACTTTCACTCTCCCATTGCGTATGTGCTGATCGGGTTCTTTGTATTGCTGACCGCCATATTCTTTTATCCGTATGTAATGGCGTTGTACGGAGACTTTACTCCGGTCTTGAGCACCATGGGATTTATATTGTTGTTTATCGTCCCCATTTTAACCATGCGAATTCTTGCAGAGGACAGAAAGAACGGAACGGAAGTGTTGCTGCTTACGTCTCCTACGAGCTTGCCGAAAATCATCTTGGGTAAATTCTTTGCAGCCTACACCGTATTCTTTGTAATGACTGCAATAACCTTTGTTTTCCCGATCATTTTAAGCTTTTACGGCGGTCCGATTACACCGCAAGTGGTCGGCGCTTATTTCGGCTTTTTGTTGCTGGGAGCCGCTTTTATCGCATTCGGGGTATTTTCCTCTTCCCTGACTGAAAACCAAATCATAGCTGCCGTTATCGGTTTTGTCGGCCTATTGATTATGTGGTTGGCGGATGCTCTTGCACCGGTTGTAGGAGGATTTCTCGGCAAGGTATTGGGTTGGCTTTCATTATTGACCCGGTACAACGACTTCTATAACGGCATTTTAGGATTGGGACCGGTAGTATACTATTTGTCATTTACCGGTGTGTTTATTTTCTTGACCGTACGAGTCATAGAGAGAAGACGCTGGAGTCAGGGGTGATGATATGAGTAATATGAGTAATAAAAACAAATTTTCATTGTGGATCAAAAAAACCAATTTTAAATACGGTACCAATGCCACCATATTAATCGTAGCGGTTATTACCGTAGCCGTTTTACTGAATGTGTTGGTAGACAGCTTCGGATTAAAAGCGGACTTGACACCGAATAAGCTATATTCTTTGCACAAAAGAACCGTTGAAGTATTGCAGAACCTGCAAACCGACGTTGAGATTTACGGGTTGTTTGATGAAACGAAGTTCAGACAAAACGACAGAGACAAATCCATATTGGAGATGTTGGAGCGCTATGCAAAATACGACCACATATCCTTAATCTATGTGGACCCGGAAAGAGATCCCTCGTTGATTAAGACATTGGACCCGAACAACTTGATGGAATTAAGGGCAAACGACTTCGTGGTTAAAAGCGGCGGCAAGACGAAGAAAATTGAATACAATTCTCTGTATAAATCGGAGTTCAACTACCAAACCTTCCAAACGGTGATAACCGGATCCCAAGCGGAAGAAAAGTTCACCGGCGCCATTCGCTTTGTAACGGCGGAAAAAACGCCATACATCTACTTTACAACGGGACACGGTGAATACGATATCAACAGCGACCTGACCGTTTTAAAAGGAACATTAGAAAACAATAACTATCTGGTGGGAACATTGAACTTGTTGACCGACCCTCAGATTCCGGAAGAAACGGAAATCTTGATTATGGCATCTCCCAAGAAGGATATCACCGACGACGAACGCGTTTTGATTGAAGAATACATTGTCAACGGCGGTAACTTCATGGTCATGGTAGATGCGTTAAGCGACGACCCGGAATTCACCGAACTAAATGAATTGCTTGCGATCTTTAACTTGGCGGTTCAGTACAACCAAGTAAGGGAGTTTGACACCGGCAGGTATTTGCCGAGCAGCCAGTATACCATCGTACCGATTGTTGCGGACAATACCATCAACTCGCCCTTGAATCCCAAATCCTTCACCATGATTATGCCGAAATCCAGAAGCATTGAAATTTTGAAGAACGTAAAGGATTATGTAACCACCATACCCTTGCTGACAACCAGCAATAGCGCAATCGGTGAACCCATATCTTCGGGAAGAAGAGAAGTCGAAGGGCCCTTGAACCTTGCCGTAGCGGTGGATTTCCAAGGAGGCTACAAACCGGCAAAGGTTGTGGCAATGGGTAACGCCAACTATATAACGGACAACTATATCTACGCTTACCAGCAGTATTCCATCAATGCATTCTACTTCTTTGCTAACGTACTGTTCTGGATGAGAGACGATGCCGACACCATTTATATTGCTCCGAAGTCATACGAAATTGCGAAGCTGACGTTGACACAGCAACAGGCGAAAACCATCGGAATTGTATCAATCGTCGGTTTACCCCTGATAATCTTAGGGGCCGGATTTATCGTATTCCTTAGGAGGCGTCATTTATGAGTGCAAAAAAGAAAAATTTCCTCAAAAAATATCGCGGTACGATTATACTCGTGGGATTGGTGCTGGTTCTTGCGGCGTCCTATGTATGGCTTTTGCCCTTGATCCAAGCCGGCCAAGAACAAAACGGGGATGAGACCAATCCGGAAGTCGTAAGGCTTATCGATGTTGATCAGTACAGCATACAGCATATATTAATCAATAACAAAGAGCAGGTTATCGAGCTGGAATACGTTCCTACCAAGGGCTACAACAGCGACGGCACCGAGTATGAAACCTATATATGGAATTTGGTTCAGCCGGAAGGCTACAACGATTTGGACCAGCTGCTGATTCGCGGTATTCCGACCCATTTTTCAAGCTTGGAATCGACGAAGATTATCGAAAGAGAGCCTGAGAACTTGTCGAAATACGGTTTGGATAACCCCAGCACCATTACGGTCACTTTGACAAACGGGGAAAAGATGACGGTGAAGGTGGGAGACAAAGCGCCTTTGGTTGCCGCTCGTTATGTTCAGGTTGGCGACGATCCTACGGTCTATACCGTGAAGTCCTATAATGCGGGGAAGATCGTACCCTTTATCAATGAGCTGAGAACCACCGCCATTTTTGACTTCCCGGCTACCGAAGTTGTGGCCTTGTCCATGGGAAGAGACGGAGATAAGCTGTTTTCCGCTCGAAGAAGCGAGGACGACATTTGGTTGCTGGACTATCCGATTCCTGCGGATACCAACAGCGATACCATAAACACACTGATCGAATCGCTGATCTCTTTGTTCAGGCATACCTTCGTAGAAGAGAATCCCAAGGATTTGGCCAAGTATCATTTGGATGAGCCTCATTACGAATTCGAGCTCGAAACGATTAAAGGCGTAAAAAGGCAGGTTTATTTAGGCAAAGAGAACAAATCCGACAGCACCTTCTATGCAAGATTTGACGACAGCAACGAAGTGTTTAAGGTTCCTTCCGCTACGTTGACCTATATCGACAAGCCCTTGACCGAAATCATGCAGCTGTTTACTTACATTGTTAACTACAAGAAAGTAGACAAATTGACGGTGAAGGTAAAAGGCCAACCGGACCAAGTGTCCATCATTCAACCTCACGAAAGCGATCCTTCGAAGGATGTATTCTACATCAACGGAAGAGAAGCGGTGATGAAGGACGAGGAAGGTCACCAAGTATGGAGACTGTATTACCAAGCCGTCATAGGTACGCTTCTGTCGAAGATCGATACGGCGGCACAGCCGCAGGGCGAGCCTGAGGTGACTTACATCTTCGAATTGAATGACGGAACCGGAACCGTAGTCATGGATTATATCCCCATGCCGGACGGACAAAATTACTGGTGCATGAAGAACGGCGAGTACACGGGTATGATTGTCAACCGCAGAGAATTCTACGGTAAACAAGGACTCATGGAAATGTTCGAAAATCTCATGAACCATGTCAATGTAGCGAATGAATAACGAATAGAAATACCGGAATGTTCCTATCGACCTCCGAATAAAGATGATTATACGGAGGTCGATTTTTTTATGGATGAAAGAGCCCTTGTTATCACCGAGAACAAAAAATACGATTTGGAAAAGTACAATACAAAAAAACGGACTTTAGCCCCTTACCGAAGGAAAAATCTTACCGGAGCCGCTATCGGTCTGATCTATGCTTGTTCCGTAATGGGCGTGGGCTTTGCCTCGGGAAACGAGGTTCTTCATTTTTTTACCTCTTACGGAATGAAGGGGTTTTACGGAATTGTTGCGGCTTCCGTTTTGTATTCGTTTTTCGGCTACGCCGTGGTTCGAACGGTGTATAAAACCGGAGCCGATCGGCTGATCGATTTATACAAAGCCGCAGGCGGCCAATATTTTGCCGGTTTTGCCCATGTAACGGGAACTCTTTTTTCCTTTTGCTTGTTTGTGCTGATGTTGAGCGCTTGGACGAAAATATGGAACGAAATCGTTTTTGTTCCGCCTCTTTATGCATACGCTTTGTACGTGCTGTTGTTTTATCTTTACTGTATATTCGATATTCAAAGCAAACCCTTCGCCGGTTGGATGCGGCTTCTCATGCTGTGCGGAACCGGAACGGTATTGTTTGCCATTGTAGCGGGAAGGCTTATCAAGGTGTTTTCAGCCTATTTTGTCCAAGGCTTTGGCTCTTGGTTTCTTTCGGCGGTGTTTTACGTGGGATACAACTCCTTTGTGTCGGCGGATTTGCTTTGCAAAGCGTGTAACTCCGCCTCGTCGGAAAAAAGCGCCGTCGCCGGAAGCATTGCAGGAGGAGCCGTATTGTTTGTTTTGTCGTTTTTAATCCACTTGGTATTATGGTTTTGGTATCGGGGAACCCACAGCTTTCCCTTATTGGACATGACGGAAGAAAATTTTCAAATTGTTCGAATCTTTTTTGCCGCGGTTCTTTTGCTGTGCATTTTATACACCGGTTTTAAT
>JAAYHZ010000408.1 GCA_012744235.1 Clostridiaceae bacterium | reverse complement strand
TTAAATACGATACAAGACCGATGCCGTCGTTGTCATTTCCTGCGTCTATTAGCATTGCCGCTTCATCGGTTTTAATTAATATGCAATCGGCTTAACCGACATCGAAAAAGTAAACTTGTATTTCATCCAACGGATTATCCGCTACCGGTGATACGGCAGGTCCGGTTACAGCCGTTGTTGTAGTTTCCGTGACTGCCTTGGTTGTCGTCTCGGTTATCGGCTTGGTTGATGCTTCGGTTGTTTGCTTCGATGTTGTTTCGGATATGGGCTTTGTTGTGGATTCTGTCACCGGCTTAACGGCAGTTTCTGCGGTTGTTGTGACGGCTGTATCGGCAGTCGATGTGTCAGCTGTTACTGAAGTTTCGGATTTTGTAGTTTCTTGTTTCTCTGTTTTCTGTGTTGTTACTTCGGTTATAGATGAAGATATCGTTGTTTTATTCTCGGTTGTTTCCTCTTTTATTGCTTGAGTTGTGATGCCGGTTGTCGTGGCAACAGAGGATGTTGATATTCGATCTGTCGATGATTGCTGAACATTTCCATCCTTGGGAATGATAATTATAAAAACAATAACAACAGTAACGACCAGGAACCACCATTTTTTAAATAACTTCATGGACTCAACCCTCCTGTTTGACTACCTTTATTGCAAACTGTGATTCCATTGCGATCCGCTTTGACCCCACTCATCACTTGATTTCCCATATATCCCATGTATGTAAACTGTCTCGACCGAAACCAATGCGCCTGTACCCGGACAGGAGCCAAAATCAAAATACCGATAAACGTTTTATAAGCAAAGATGTGAATAAACCAAACAAACAAATGAAAACAGGACAAGGGTATCTTGGTACGGATGTTTTTTCGGCTGTCTAAAATCGCTCGGAATCATAAAACCCGATGTCTTCGCGCAATATATATTTCCAAAGCGGTACGCCTTGTAGTGAAAAAGGTTTGGTAGTAAAATGAAAGTATAGGAAATTTATTTATTCTGCCATAATTCACGGGTGATAAGATGAATTGTTCGGAAAGCCTTCCAATAGAAAAAATGAACGATACGAAGACATACAACTTCGAAGCGGATATTCAGGATGCTCTTTTGCGAGTATATTTAAACAAAAGCTTTTTCGGATCCGGGTCGTGGACCGTATCCTTTCACAATCATCCCGTGTATGAGGTACATTTCATAAAGAGCGGAGAGCATCAATTTAACGTGGACCACAAGGAAATCCTATTGCATGCCGGAAGTTGCTTAATTATTTGCCCTCGTGTATACCATTCCATCATGAACATTTCCCAAGAAAG
This sequence comes from Clostridiaceae bacterium, assembly GCA_012744235.1. Taxonomy (GTDB): domain Bacteria; phylum Bacillota; class Clostridia; order JAAYHZ01; family JAAYHZ01; genus JAAYHZ01. The sequence continues at coordinate 832 of JAAYHZ010000408.1, read as the reverse complement.
CACATCCCGATGCAGTTTTCGATTCAGCATTGAGCCGAAAAGCGGGATTTATTCCGAGATATTTAATTACGCCGATCAAATTGACAAATACTATATCTTCCGTGACAATACCGAGCAAATTCATATGGTTGAGCGTATCATAAAAGAATTCGAAAATCCGAAGCTAGGTTATACCGCCGTGATTCGAAGCGGTTTTATACAGCTGATCATTAGTATACTAAGAGAGGTCTTCAGTACAACCGGAGAAGAAAGCAAGCCGTTTTTCAAATATACCCAGGAAAACAGGGAAGCCTTTATTGACGGATTTTTTAATTCTTTCTATATGCAGGATATAAAAGTGGAGGATTTGGCTCGAATCATGCATTTGAGTGTTCGCCAATTGACACGAATTCTACAAGAATCCTACGGCGTCACTTTTTCAAAAAAGCTTACACAGCACCGAATCCATCATGCCTGCTATTTATTGAAAAATAAACCGTATACGGTAGCGGAAATATCGGATATGGTGGGATTTAATAATTCCAACTATTTCTTTCGAAAATTTAAACAAATCACCGGATTAACGCCCAAAGAATACCGAAAACAACATACGGAATAAAATCCTTACTTTTGATGTCGATTATTTCCTTCCATTCTCATAATTTAATAAATCTCTTTCCTTTGTGTAATTTATAGTCATTATTTAAAAAAACATGTCATTTTCGTTCCTTTTTTTCATTATCGAAAATTAGGTAAAATGTTGTAAAAGATATCAATTCGACCGGTCGATGACGAAAAGATAGAGAACATAGAGAACATCGTCATTGCGGATTTTACGTGTAAAGAAAAGGAG
>JAAYHZ010000039.1 GCA_012744235.1 Clostridiaceae bacterium | reverse complement strand
GGATAGGAAGGATGAACAAAGGCTTGTTTGCTTTCCTCGAAGGCTTGTAAAATTTCTTCTTCCTCCCAATAGCGGGTGGAAAACAAAAAACATACGATGCCCGGTTCGATTCCTTTTTTCTTTTTGCTTTCAGTCACGTTCGATCCTCTCCAATAATTTTTTCATATTACCCCCCAAAATCTTTCTCTTATCCTCAATGGATATACGGGAATAGGCGACCCATGCCAGTTGAGGGGCGGGGTCTCTCATGGGCGTGTCGGTACCGAACAGGACTTTATCCGCACCGACCTTTTCAACCATATATTCAATAATACCTCGAGTTAAGGAGGTATAGGTTATTTCCAAGTAAGCGTTTTTGTATCTTTTTGCAACGTCAATCATAAAATCCGCATTCGGATAGCTGCTTCCGCTGTGGGCCAATAATATAGCGATGTCGGGATAGGTTTCGCACAGCTTCGGAATCTTCGGATAGATGCTTGAGGATCCGGTATGAAGCAGCATCAAAAGCTTTCTTTTGTTGGCATACTCGTACCACTCTTTGTACTTCTCATCCAATATGTCCAGCCCGTGCTTCGGGTAATAGGGTTTGATTCCCACAAAGCCTTTGTCTTTTTCGTGAAATTCCGGAATCACCGTTTCCAATTCCTCTCGGTAATTGGGGTTTAACGAGGCGTAGCTTAAAAAACGTCCCGGGAAATCCGACATGGCTTTTTGGCATGTTTTGTTGGCATTGGTTCCGTTTACGGAGATTCCTTCCCAAGGCACGGTTATCGTACAGTCGATACCCAATTCGTCCATGGTCCTCACCATGGACTTGGCATCGCCGTTCTTCATGACCAAATCGCTGAGGGTATAAATGCCGTCGCCGGACATATGGGCATGAGCGTCGATGATGTAATAGGATGTCAAGGGTTTTCCTTGGTCGACCAAGGAAGCCGCTTCGTCAAAATCCGGCTCTCCCCTGTAGAGCTCCAAATCCTTTTCGTCGATATGAAGCAGGCGACAAGCGTTGCCGCAGGCTACCGCATCCTTTTCTTCCTCCGACAGACGGGCGTATTCCACCAGCGCCTTTAATCCCCCCATGACCTTGAAGGGATAATCGCTTCCGAATAAGGCTCGCTCAATGCCGAAATACTGCTTTGTGACCTCCAAAATGTCGTTGGATTGGTTGGAAGATATGTCAAAATGGAGATTTTTATATCTTCCCAAAAGAGAAAACAAATAACGGTTGTGAGACCATGCCGTATCGGTGAGTATGACGTTGACAGAAGGATAGGCATCCAAGAATCGTTCCAACTCGCTCCAATCCGTTTGGGTAATGGAAAGAATAAGGGGTAAATCTTTTGACTGCATCGTAAGGCAAAGCTTTTCCATGGCTTTCGGCGTGAAAAGGTGTCTTACGGATTTCGGTGCGATATGTACGGCTTTGACCTTTTCTTGATTCAGGATGTCGTACTCAAAGGGTTCGTCCCATTCGTACTTCATCGCAGGAATCATGGTGGCCGCCAAATACAGGCCTTTGTATTTTTCCGCCGTTTCGATTCCCTTTCGGTTTCCCTGTATCAGACTGTATTCCATACCTTCGTTTTGAATAAAGAGGCTGCCGTGAATACGGTAGTAAGCCATATCCTTTATCAAGGTTTCGGGATCCCTCGGAAATCTTTCGTCCCAAACGGATTTTCTTCCTAACGAGGTGTGTATGTCAAAGTATTTTCTCTGCATGGCCTTCCCTCCCAAAACAAACGGAAGATAAGATAGCAAAGAAACCCTCCTTGCGAGGGCTCCCTCTTAACTTCCGAATATTTTCTTCAATGCTTTCGCGTCTTCGTAAAACTGTTCTTCCGTGTCGTTGCGGACAAACTCAATCATGGCGTAACGACCCTTGGGCAGGGAAGCAATTTTTTGAGCTAAAGGAATCCAGTTTTTAATACCGGCTTCCAAAGCCATCCGTTCTCTGCCTTCCCAGTAGTATACGTGGATGTTGGATAGATAGGGTGCGATTCGATCCAGCATATCCAATTGTTCTTCTTGGGTGGAGCCGATGGGAGGCTGCCAATAGGATAGAATATTTTTCTCCAAACGCCGATCCAAAAGGTCCATGGCGGAGTCTATCGTATCGGTTAAGGTATTGGCATGATATTCGTAAGCGATATCGATGCCGTATTCGGCGGCGGCTTTTGCAATACGGCCGGTTTCGGAAATCATGTTTTCACGAACCGCTTCTTCCGTTTTGTCGCTGGCCGTATCTCCCGCCCACACGCGGATAACCGGCGCTTCCAAAGCGACGGCGCTTTGCAGCACCTTGTCAAAGGTCAGATTGTATTTTTCTTCACATCCTACTCGGTAATAGGATCCGTAGGAGGCGACCTCCAATCCTGCCTCTTTGGTCATTTCTTTCACCTTTCGAGCAAGTTCCACGTCGCCGTGAGGAACGTGGACGTCTCCTCCCCATTCAATGGCACAAAGTCCCGCATTTTTTACCATTTCGATAATCTTTTCAGGGGAGAATTTACGAAAACTTACCGATACCAATCCCGTTTTGATCATAACAACCTCCGAATTCCCGTGACATTAATCCTGGTCCCAATTATGATATACCGTTTGAACG
>JAAYHZ010000407.1 GCA_012744235.1 Clostridiaceae bacterium | reverse complement strand
GTGAATCTCCGTACATGAACAAATGATTTAAGTTTTCATAGTGGATGAACTTCGCATTATTCTTGCCTTCCATCGTACTTTTCCACAGATTAAAGTTGTCCATGGAGACCTGGTAATCGCGCGTGCCTTGCAAGAAGAGAATCGGCTTTTCAATCTTTTTTGCCGCCTCCAAAGCATTATACTTATTGGCATACAGCCAGTAATTCGGATACACCCCGTACAGCTTCTTCGGATTGGTTTTCGCTCCTTCTTTTAGATTTTTAACCCGTTTCGTCATGTTTTGGTACCTTGCCAATACAAACTTATCGCCGAGGGTCACTTTTCCGTCCATACGGGCAATATAGCGGTACTGTTGGTAAATCAAGTCTTCCAAATTATACGAGTTGGCGGCCAGCATGATGTAACCGGCGCAGTCTTCCGTCGATTCGGCGATCTTAGGAAGAAAATATCCGCCGATGCTGTGTCCTGCAAGAAATATCCGTTCGGGATCAATTTCCGGAAGCTCTTTGGCATCTTGAAAAACGGTGATGGCATCCTCGATAATTTCTTCGTAAGGAGTGAAATCGGCGATGTTTTTTCCGATTTCATCTAAATGCTCGTAAGGCCTGTTGTTGTATCGCAATACGGCGATTCCTCTTTCATTTAAAAGCTCCGCTATGTCTTTGAAAGGAGTGCACACGCCTACGGTGGCATCCATATCCAATGGACCCGAGCCCGGTATTAAAATGACCAAAGGATACGGAGGGTTTCCGTCTTTCGGTACCGACAGCATGGCATTGAGAGGGAACCGGTCGGTTCCTACCGTTAGTAAGGTTTCGTTAGGAGCCAGGCGTGTTTGGTCGTCGATTTTTGTCCAATCGACATTTTCATCCAATACGCCGTACTCCAATCCGGCAATGCGATTTTTTTCATTGTAAATCACATTCACGATAATGGGGGCTTTTTCGTGCTGTACAACGATGGAAACCGTTGTATTTCTATCAACCGCGTTTACCGAAGAAGATAATATCTCTTTTGCTTCTCCGTATTCTTCAATTAAATCCGTCCAAAGGTCTTTAAATACGCCGGGGCTTAAAGACAATTTCATCCCTTCGTATTGAAAGTTCCTGTATGCTTTGTCGTAGTTACCTGCATTCAATTCGTTCACCAGACGCAGTGCATTGTCGCGTACCGACTCCGTTTGCACCGGCTTCGGCGAACAAGCCGTAAAAAGCAGCATGAAGCCGATTAAAAGCAGTAAACTTCCGAAGATTCTTTTTTTGTTTTTCATATATCGAAGCTCCTGTCTGAACTTATTTTTCATAATCATTAACGTAAATCTTATCATATCGAATTTTACGCAATTATGTCAAACAGGTATATCCGAAAGACAAACCTAATATATTTTATTACGGAGTATTGAGTGAAAGAGGTCCGGGATATGCAAGACATGCAAGATATGTTTGAAAAAGAAGTTCCGTATATCGTGGAAAAAAAGCGAGAATTACGATTGTTAAACAATCTTTGGATAAAGATTTTATGCTGCTTTACCATCTTCGTCTTCATCTATACCATCAAACTGATCAACAACGAAGCCTCTCGAAAATTAATGGTGGTTATCAAAGAGCAGTACAGCTCCGACTATCAAAACGATGTGGAAGAGGTTCTCAATTTAAAGCTTTCCGGCAATGCGGAGTCGGTTTTCCGTAATAAAAATGCGAAAATCAAGCAAATTTCCGTGGTACTGCCGGTCAACGGAAAAATCATAACCTATGGCAAATACGAAAACCATCCCGTTAACCGCTATTTAATCAGCAAGCCCGGTGTGGATATCGCCGTTATGATGCAGTCGCCGGTGATCGCATGCTACGACGGCAAGGTTACCGAGGTAGGGTACAATCGTTATTACGGCAATTACGTCATAATGCAGCACGACGAAGAGGTCTATTCGTTGTATGCATTTTTGGATGATATTAAGGTGGATGTAGGGACCCAATGCAAAAGAGGAAATGAGATCGGTGCCGTCAAAACCGGTTCGTATATTCCCTCAAAGATTGTTCATTTTGAATTGTGGATACAAGGAAAAAGCGTGAATCCCATCAGTATGTTAGGTGAAGGCGTTGGGTATTAAAAAATTTTTGTTTATTCGAATCGATGACAAGTACAAAATATCCGTCTTACTCCTTCCTTTTCTTTTGTGTATGGCTCTTACCGGCAATTTGTTCAAGTACTTGCTGTTCATGTTTTTCGCCCTTGTACATGAACTGGCCCATATTGCCGCCGCCTTTGCATTCAAAGCAAAATTCAAAGGTCTTACGGTTTATGCCGCCGGTTTCAGCGCTTCCGTAGACCTGTATAATTTGAATGACAAAGAAATGTTTTTCGTGTATTCCGCAGGTATCGCCACCAATTTGACGTTCGCTTTATTGTTTTTTATCCTTTCCGCTGCATTAAAAACCAAGAGCCTTTTTATCAACGATATCATTCTCATGAACGTCATGATGTTCGTAACGAATATTC
>JAAYHZ010000406.1 GCA_012744235.1 Clostridiaceae bacterium | reverse complement strand
GGCGGGACTTGAAATCATCATCGACAAATACTACAACAACGATGCATTCCCGCAATATCAAAGACCGGAATTCTAAGAAAAGCGAATATATCGACGCAAGAAGTGACGTAAGGCGCAAAAAATCTAAAAAAAGAGGGGCATACGCCCCTGTTTTTAGTCATGCAATATAATTATTTAACTTGACTTTATATATAAACGTTGTTATCATGAGGACATTGTTTTTATAACTGTTTTAGAATAAGAGAGATAAAAAATATAGTTATTTACATTATTTGTTATTAACGCAATTTTATTGCGTTACAAATATATAATTAAAGAGGAGGTTACATATGTCTAAGCGTGTTATACGTTTATTATGTATGACGGTTGTGATGGCGTTAATGCTTACATTCATCGCTTGCTCGCAAACAAGCGAAGAACAACCGAGTGTAACGACAACTGCAGCATCCACAACCACCGGTGCCATTACAACAACTAAAGCCGAAACTACAACGACCGCAGGTACAACTACAACTGCTTCGGTAGAAGAAAATCCTTTTGCCGAGTTTTATGAAGTATCCTGGATCAGCGGTTTCGGTGCCGATTATGTCGAAGGTGCATACGATGAACTGATGATCGAAGAAAAGTACAACATTGACTTAAAGGTCTGGAACATCAGTTATTATGACAGAGAAGGTTTAACCATGATGTTAGCCGCAGGGGATATTCCTGATGTCAGCTATATCCCGGAAGCTCCCATGGATGCGGTACAATTGTACAACGAAGGATTCACAAGATCCATTTCTCTCGATATGTACAAGAAGTACTTCCCGTACTACTATCAACAAATGCAAAATCATGCTCCTTCCAGCTTTGTGTACAACAACATTCCGGGAACCGAAGATTATTATGGTATTTCTTTCATTATGACCACATGGATGTCATACTATAATGCTCCTATGTTCCGTTTGGACTGGCTGGAAAACATCGGTTATGACATTCCCGAATCCGAATTAACTCCCATCACATTCAACGATGAAAAATTAGGACCGTTCAACGGCAATCTGTTCATCACCAACTACATGTTCGAGTTTGACGAAATGAACGACATCTTCAGAGCGTTCACGGAAGACGACCCGGACGGAAACGGTGAAGACGATACCTACGCAGCCGTTATATTCAACCATACCTTCCGTTCAGCATGGGTTGACCTGTACTGGGGTATGTTCGGTGTGAACTCTTCCGAAAACAACTACTTGTACTTGGAAGAATCCACCGGTGACGTAGTTCCTTGGTATGCTTATTCCGGATACAGAGACTACATGGTATGGGCTAACGAAATGTACAACAAAGGATACATGAGAACCTTATCCGGTGACGGCGCTTGGTACGACGTATTGTTGGCAACATGGATGACCGGTAAAGTCGGATTCTTCACGGCCGACAGAAACTATATCGGACGTCCGGACTTCCCGGAATACTCCGACAGACAACCGCCGCAGGGCTTCTGGGTAAACGGTATGACCGATGCGAAATTCGTTGTTATGCCGGTTCTGAAAGGCCCCGGAGATGTTTGGGGTAACAGAAGATACGGTCTCGACGCATTTGCAGACGGTAAATGGAGAACCTACAACATAGCGAAATCCGTTTCCGATGGCGAATTGGCACGTATCCTGACCATGTGGAACGACAGATACTCCGATCCGAAAGAAGATTGGAACGTAAGAGCATACATCGGTATCGAAGGAATCCACTTCAAATGGACAGGAGAACCTTGGAAATCCGGTATGATTACAACCGAAGCCGCTAAGGTTCCTCCGCAGTACAGAAAAGCCGGATTCTTCGGCGGAAGCTTCTTGCCTGAACCGTTATACTACGGTAACGAAGGTGCTTACCAAGTCGGACAATTCTCCATCGAAAACAGATGGACGGAAAAATACTGTATCGAACCGTACAAATATCTGAACAAGCTGAACATGGGTGAAGACCTGTACAATGCATACATCGAAGATTATGCAGAAGTAAGCGGTTCCATCAACGCAGCAATCTCCGATTTTGCAAACCGTTCTTGGAGAGGAGAAATCTCCGATATGTCCTCCGAGTGGGTACAATACATCAACCAATTATATTCTGCAGGTTTGGAAGACATCATTAAGAAATACTACAACAACGAAGACTTCAAACCGTATATAAGACCGACATTCACTTATAATTAAGCAAATGGAAAGAGGGGCTAAAAAGCCCCTCTTTTTTAATGCTCTTTATTCATATTATGCAATGGTCGCCAATTGTTCTTCCTTTACCTCCCCGAGGATCGGTTCTTTGTTTATAAAGCTTTCGATGGCCTGCACCGTATAAAGACCGATACGAAATCTTCCGTTGGTAACGGCACCGGCGATATGAGGCGTCATGATTATATTCGGCAAGGTTCGAAAAGGATGATCGACGGCAGGCGGCTCCGGATCCGTTACATCCAAGCAAGCCTTGATCCGTCCGGTTTTGCACTCTTCATACAGCGCCTCTTCATCGATTAAGGAGCCTCGAGCGGTGTTAATTAAGGTGGCTCCGTCTTTCATCAGCTTCAAATTGGATCGATTGATCATTTTGTTGGTCGCAGGCAGGGACGGCGCATGAAGGGAAACAACCTCGCTTGACCTCATCAATTCGTCCAGCTCCACCTTCTTTACTCCCAGTTCTTTTGCCTGTTCTTCGGAAACAAAAGGATCGTATAACAAAATGTTGACGTGAAAGTTTTTTAACAGCTTGATAAAATGCCTTCCCACCCAACCGGCTCCTACGACGCCGATATTGATTCCGTACATTTCCTTCGTTTTCATTTTGTTTTTAGCCCATTCCCCGTTGTGAATGTCCGTGTCCAACTCCTTTACATTTTTAACGGAGATAATGGTTAAACCCAAAGCCGTTTCGGCAACACCGATACCGATGGCATTGGCACAGCTTACGACACGTATTCCCCTCGGGAAGATTTGGTCGCTCATGATGGGTTTTACGGACCCGGCGGCATGTATAATCAATTTGAGATTCGGAGCCGTATCCAATATGTCTTTGTCTAAGGAAGGAGTTCCCCAAGAAGTAATAGCGATGTCGGCTTCCTTAATCAATTCCTTGACCTGCTCCTTGTTCGGAGCCTTCAAATCCTCGTTTTGCGTCACTTCGCCTAATTGTAACAGCTTCTCCATACACTCCGAATCAAACAACGAGTCGGCAAGAGGTTTTTGTGCAAGCAGCGAAATCTTCAAAAACAATCACTCCTTAACTGTCTGTTTTTAACCATTGTATCACAATTACTCAATTCGTATGTTTATTTGTGAAAAAATAAAGGAAGAGGCGAAGCTCTTCCTTTACTTTCGTTCGAATTATTTATTTAAGCTCTTCGTTGACAACCTTGACGCCTTCTCTTGCCGATTTGTAAATGGCTTGGACTACCTTCAGCGCTTCGTATCCGTCGATACCTCTCAAACCGATTTTTGCGTCCTTGTTGTCTCGTATGCATTCCATAAAGTGACGAATTTCGCTTACATAACCTAAGTTGAATTTTTCGTCAACGGCAGGTCGAGACCATCCGGTGGTTATTTCCGCTTTTTCAACCGTATAGCTTAAGCCGGGTATGGAGAACACGTTAATGGGAGAAGAGAAGGACAAATCAACGTGCATGCAGCCTTCCGTGCCGTAAACCTCGAACACGTCTTCCATGCCGCCTTTGGTAACATAGTTGGCTTCGATTAAAGCGGAGGTTCCGTCTTGGAATTTAATCAAGCATGCGGACCAGTCTTCGCCTTCCATCTGCTTGTGAACCAGATTGTTTTCCTTGCCACCTGAGGTCATGGCCATCAATTCCGTCCATTTGTTTTCTTTCAATGCCAAAAGGAAGGAGATGGGGTGGCATCCCAAGTGAATCATACATCCGCCGCCGCAGAATGCGATGGTTTGGGCGAAAGGAGAATGGGATCCGCTATGGCATTCTCTTGCACGATAGTAAAGGGGTTTACCGATAGCGCCTTCCTTAACGATATCCAAAGCTTTTAATAAAGCCGGCGCAAACAACCAGTCTTCCGCATAATATAGCCTTTTACCGGCCTTCTCTGCCGCCTGCAGCATTTCGCGAGCGTCTTCCAATGTTGTGGCGAGGGGCTTTTCGGTAATAACGTGTCTGCCCTTTTGGAAAGCATACACGGCTACATCGTGGTGCATGAAGTTGGGTAAGCAAATGTCCACCACATCACAATCTACATTGTCAATTGCGTCTTTCCAATCATCGTATTGCGCGTAATCCTTTAATCCGTATCTATCCGCTAATTCTTTTACTCTTTCCGGTCTTTTGTCTGCAAGCCCGACAATGGTTGCCAGTTCGGGGCAACGTACATATCCTTCTACGTGCAAGTTCGCAGCGAACGCGGCTCCTACAACGAGAACTCTAACCTTCTTGTCCATCCTAATACCTCCGATATATAAATAAATAAGTAACCGTATTTTTACTTACATCTATTATATGTACAAAGCACCCGCTCGTCAACTGTTACAGACCTTTTAAGGCGCCTATGACATCCTTTGAACGGAATATCAATCCGTACAAGGTCGAAATCATATACAATTGGCCGTGCTTGTTCCATTCCCCTCGAATGCTTTCCTTCGTTTCCATGGCTACGGTAGCGTCCTCAATGACGGAGCATATAAGGCCTTTTCGGAACATATCCACCATACCGCAGGGAGATACCTGCAAGCAGCAGTTTAGTGCAAACCCGGTGTAGATCAAATGATTAATTCCCTCTTTTTTGCATAGAGCAAACAATTCTTCCGTAGTCGCAGCGATCGGCTCGTCGCCTATCGGCATGGCCTCATCCGCGAAGTTTCGTATCTTTATGGAACGGTGAATATCCTCCATGTTGTGCTTTCCGTAAGAAGCGTCGTAGGTAATCATTTCTTTGATTTTTCGATAGGCATCATCCGGTTCGCAGAGATCCGGCTTCGGTTGAACCGCTCCGATGCCATGTTGTTCGTTGTATTCTTTCAACGTCTTCAGAACGTATTGGTATCCGGGATAGGAAGAATAGTAGTCCGGGCCTCCTACCACGTGATACAAGCGGAGAGGGGAATTTCGAACCGTTTCCAACAGCTCCGGAAACACTTTCTTGCATACCTCGTAAGAACGAAGCACGTATTCGTTTGCTCGGAAAACGCCGGGGTATTCCTCCGGGGTTCCTACGTTCCAAGCATGCATCACCACTACCGCCGTCTTTTCCGGATTGATTTCCACCGTTCTTGTGTCCCATCCGAGATATCCGTCTGCCGGAACTTCCAAGGTAAAATCCGCATCATAGCCTCTGTAAATCTTAGCCTTCAGTTGAATCGTATTCATAAACGATTTGATCCTCCTATGCACTCAAAAGAGACGTTCTTTTTTGAATTATACCAT
>JAAYHZ010000405.1 GCA_012744235.1 Clostridiaceae bacterium | reverse complement strand
GTCCAAGTCCCATACCACGCATTTGATCTTCTCCGTCATCGAAAAGCCTCCCTCACTTTTTCATGATTCTTAAAACGGTTTCTGCAATTTTCTCTACGGAACGAAAGTTGTCTTCCTTAATCTCCTTGTTTTTAATTCGAATCTTAAATTCTTTTTCCAAAAACATAATTAGCTGAAGAGCAAACAAAGAGTCCACATAGCCTTGTTGAAAAAGGTCGTCTTGGTCTTTGATCCCTTCCATGGATTTGTTTTTATTTAAAAATTCTCTTACCTTCTTTTTTATTTCATCCATACGATCCGATATCTCCGTTTCTTGTTAACGTTAAACCCGAAAATACCTTAACACGTTTAAAGAGCATTTGCAACTTGTCTTAATTTTATACTTCACGATTCCTCCAACAGCTTCAGCAAAGCATTCGTATCCAAGGAGGCGGGAACGGCGATGCGTTTTAGACCGTAAAGGCTTTGGGGCAAGCCCTTTACCAAGGTGTTGATACCGGGGTTTACGGTTACGGATGCCCGGTTTCCCATTTCGCGAAGCAGCGCTTCCGTTAAAATCGTGTATTTCCCAAAGGGATAAAAATATGCCGTCACCTTTGACCCCGTTTGATCTTCGATTAAGGCTTTGTTATTTAAATAGTCTTCTTTAAAGATACGAATATATTCTTCTTCCCTTTCCCCTTTTTTAGGCAAAACCCCTTCGCGATAAACATCGGGTAATTCGTAAGGCTCGTTATCGTGCATGCTAAAAGAGTGGGATTGTATCTCCATAACCCCTGCTTTAACCATTTCTCGGCCTTGTTCGCCGCTAAAATGAGGAATCATGGAATAATCGGTATCCTTGTATCGGTCCTTTCCTACGGATATACCGATAACCGAGATGACGCCTTTCATGTTCCGTTCCCGCAAAACGGGATAGGCGTATGTGTAGTTGCTTTCGTAGCCGTCGTCAAAGGTGATAACAATCGGTTTTTCGGGAAGCTCCTTGCCTTGGTCCACATAAGCAATCAAATCGGAGAAAAAGACCGTCTCGTACCCCGCCTTTAGCAATGCGTCCATATCTTTTTTGAATTTTTCCGGGGTCACCGTAACGGAGCCGATTTTCGATTCGTCCTCATCCAGATGATGATACATAAGAATCGGCACTTTTTTTGTATATTCCAAAGGATCCGGTTTTTCTTTGGGCGTGAAGGCTTCCAAGGCCCTTTCTTTTACATTATCGGATTTTGTGTAATGTCCGAAGCCTTCCGGAACATAAACGGAATCGTCGTCGAATAGGACGGCGCACATCATCTCTCCGACGGAATTTCGGTAATGCTTGGCGTCGTAAAAATAGCGTTCGTCACGGCTTACGGGTGAGTAGCCGGAAAAGTCCCAAAAGTCCGTTACCTCCGCAATGGCCTCCCAAAAGGCCGTCAACTCCTCCTCGTCATACATCCTTATCTCTTTTTCATAAACGGGAGATGCGATTACAATCAGGTTAACGTTCTTTTCCTCGCATGCCGTTTTGATGGCTTTTAAGGATTTTTTAAAATTCTCGATTTGAGACAAGGAAGCCTTCCCAAGGTCTTGGCGAAAGCCTTGGTTGTTCCGCAGGTATTCGTCGTAATCCACGATGGATTCCCGGTCTCGCACTCGTTTGTCGTACAGTCCGGTTTCCGGTACGAAAACGTTTTGCGCATCCGGCAAGTATCCTTGCCGGATAACGGATACGATTTTATCAAAGGCATATTTCGGAT
>JAAYHZ010000404.1 GCA_012744235.1 Clostridiaceae bacterium | reverse complement strand
CTGCTCTACCTCTGAGCCACAGCGGCAATCGCATTCTCTATTGTACTTGCATCTTTCCCGATTGTCAATACCGTGTTTTCAATGTTTTTTAATTTCTCATTGAAAAATTCAATTAAAGCACGGCTGCAGCCGATGTGATTATGGTATATATCCCCGATACGGCCAAGAAAATATACACCGCCTTATTAAATACATTCACGTTCATTTTATGAAAAACCTTAAGACCGATGATGCTTCCGATGAGAACGCCGATATATCCGACACCGGAAAAAGCGACAGTGGACCATACCACGTTCCCGTATAATATATGGAGCATCACGCTGAAGAGGGTGGCAAGCATAAAGTAAAGCTGCAAATTGGCCATGTACCGCTCCTTCGACAGGTTTCCGGCCATAAAATACAACACGATGGGAGGTCCGGAAATGTTAAACATGCCTCCGAAGACACCGCTTATGAAACCGAATATAAGGCCGTTTTTTACCGTATATTGAATTTGCACGCGGTTCTTGTAGAAAGCAAAATAGATTGCGAGAACAACAAAAGAAAATCCTAAGAAAATCTTTATGTATTCCCCTTCCGATCCCATCAAAAATTGCATTCCCAATACTCTTCCCGCCATGCTTGCAACCAAGGGAATCATCACGATTTTCATATCAATATCTTTTCGCAATTTGTACGTGTTCCGGATATAGCATAAAGTGCCCAATATGGACAAAATGGCTACCGATTGCTTTAGAGGCAGGATCATGACGATAAACGGCAACGCAATGATGGCAAAGCCGAAGCCGATGGTAGATTTAACAAATCCGGGCCCTAAAGCAATAAAAAGAAAGGCTAATAGATTCCAAAGCGTAATATGTTCCAAGTAGAAAACCTCAATTGTCTATATTTCAAAACTCGATCTTTTCAAACATATTCTTTTCCGCCGATTCGTTGGCCTTAATGCACATTAAGCAGCTTAACAGCCCCGCTTCCAAAGGAGCTACCGATTCCCCTTCTCCGCGCATAATGTCGATAAAGCTGAAGGCCAGAACGCTGTCTCCTCCTCCGTGGGACATGGATTTGGTATTGACATCGTAGGTTTCAACCCGAGGCGTATCGTGCATAAATATCTTCAGCTGGTCTTTGTACCAATCGAATTCCAACGTCCCTTTGTAGCCTAAGAATCTTGCGCCTCTTGTTCCCGCCCCTTTTCTTGCAAAAAAGTTTTGGGTGTAGTTTACATGCATTCCGGTGGAATAGCGGATGATGGCACTGCCGGAATCCTCGTTGCCGGTATCAACGGCAAAGCTGCACATATCCCCTTGGGGATTGTCGTACTTCACATACTTCATTTGGTAAGGTCCTTCCGGGCACGTGTTCTTTTCCGGGCAGTCTTTGCAATACAAACCGGCAGGCTTGTCCCCTTTGAATATTTGTTTGGATTTCATGGCACAGACCATCACCGGGTCGATTTGCAGAATGTTGTTTATGTAATCGAAATCATGGGTGGCCTTCTGCAAAAACAGACCTCCGGTTTCGTTTTCGTCACGATACCAATTATGGAAGTAGACTCCGCCGTAAGGCACGTTGTTATATGCTTGAACATGCTCCACGGTTCCGATTTTACCGGAATCGATAATTTCTTTCGCAAGCTTTGCCAAAGGTGTCACGCGAAGAGGAAAAGAAACGACCACCTTGCTTTTGGATTCTTCATAAGCTTTCTTCAGCATCAGCAAATCTTCCATGCATGTAGATACCGGTTTTTCAATAAACATGGGCAGGTTTCGCTTTAAGACCTTCGCCCCATACCGGCTGTGCAGTGAACAGCGGGTACCGATCATGACCCCGTCCAATTCCTCTTGGTCCAGCATTTGGTCGGCATCCAAATACATCCTTATCTCGTCGTTCCAAATGCCTCTTTTTTGAAGGTTGCCCTTCGCATTTTCGGGATTAATATCCGTAACCGCAACAAGCTTTATATCACCTGCCAGCTCCAATACCAGCTTCGCCATACCGGTGATCCGGGTACCGCATCCGATAATTCCTAATTTCATACCATACCTCCGATCATTCGCATATTTAATCGATGAAATCTTTAAATTTCCAATCTTTTTCGTATTCTTTTTACTTCGGCTTTTATTCTTTCCGTATCCATGCAAAGGATTTCTCGATCCCTCATAACCGTCTCTCCGTCTATGATAACGGTTTTTACGTCGCTTCCCTGCATGGAATATACGATTTGAGCGATAGGATCTCCGGAGCCCGGAACGTTGTGGAATCCGGTTTCGTCCAGCAATACGATATCCGCCAAATATCCTCTTTCAAGCTTGCCGATTGGAAATCCCAACGCCTTCCCGCCGTTTTCGGTTGCCATACGGAAGGTTTCCCGTGCACTCATTAATTTGCTGTCTCGATGAACCCCTTTATGAATCAAAGAAGCGATATGCATTTCTTCGATCATATTCAAATTGTTGTTTGAAGCGGCTCCGTCGGTACCCAAGCATACACAAATCCCTTCTTTTAGCATCTTATCGACGGGAGATATTCCGGACCCTAACTTTAAATTGCTTGTAGGGTTGTGTACCGGATAAATCCTTTTATCCTTCATAAAGGAAATATCGGCATCATCCACGTGTACCGTATGGGCCGCGATAACCGGAACACGAAACATCCCCAGCTCCTCCATGGTTTCCAATACTCTTTTTCCGAACTTCGACTCTAAGCTCCTTTTTTCATCGGCGGTTTCCAAAACGTGAATATGAATGGTGCTGTTCGTTTCAGCGGCCAAATCCACCGACTCTTTAATTCTGTCATAATCGTACAGATACAAAGAATGAATTTCCATGGATACTCGAATCCTGTTGTTTGCAGCCCCATGGTATTCTTTAAGAAAGCTTTCATACCCTTGCTTGTCGAAAAGAGTTCCTCTTTCAATCCTGCTGTCCGAGGTTAAAGTATTTTTCGATATGTTCGCCCGCATTTTGCTGTCGATTACCGCTTTTGCGCACTGCTCCATATCCAAATACATATCCAAAAAACAAGTGGTGCCGGAAGAAATCATCTCACAAGCCGCCAGCATGGTCCCCCAATAATAGTCGTCGCCCGCAAGGCGGGCTTCGATGGGTATAATATGTCCGAAAAGCCAATCTTCCAGCTTCATATCGTTGGCAATGTTTCTTAAAATGACCATAGGTGCATGGCAGTGGCAATTGACCAATCCCGGTATGGCAATGCAGCCCTTCCCGTCTATAATTTGATCAAAGGGACCTTGTGCTTCCGTTCTTTTTCCTGCATAGGTAATGAGATTTCCCTCATAGATGATCATGCCGTCATCCATAACTTCGCTTTCCGCATCTCTTACCAGCTTGACATTCTTGATTAACCCTTTCATTTTCTTACCTCGATCGTATATTAAAGATCCCAACTGCTCAGATATTTTCTTTGCTCTTCATCCAATACGTCGATGGTCTTACCCCGGCTTTCCAGATTGATGAAGGCAACATTTTTATCGATGGACTCCGGTACGGCATAGACGTTTTTTTGAAGCTCTTTTCCCTTTTCCAATAGGTACAAATTGCACAAAGCTTGAAGGGCAAAGCTCATATCCATAATTTCAGCCGGATGCCCGTCTCCAGCCGCCAAATTGACCAAACGTCCCTCCGCCAACAGATAGATTTCATTCCCGTTTTCAAGAGTGTATCCGGTTATGTTACGACGAGCTTGGCGTTTGGAAACGGCCGCCTGCTCCAGCTGCTCCACACTGATTTCCACGTTAAAATGACCGGCGTTGCATAAAATGGCTCCGTTTTTCAGCTTGGAAAAATGCCGCTTCGTAATCACGTCCTTGCATCCCGTGACGGTTATGAAAAGATCTCCAATTTCACAGGCTTGATCCATGGGCATTACGTCAAATCCGTCCATTATCGCTTCACAAGCCTTAATGGGGTCGATTTCGGTAATCACCACATGGGCACCGAAGCCTTTCGCTCGCATAGCTACGCCTTTTCCGCACCATCCGTACCCGGCGATGACGACGGTTTTACCGGCAACGATAAGATTGGTGGTTCTGTTAATCCCGTCCCAAACCGATTGTCCCGTGCCGTAGCGATTGTCAAACAGGTATTTCATCTTTGCGTCATTCACGGCAATCATGGGGAATTTCAGTTTCTTTTCTTTTGCCAAGGCGCGTAGGCGCATAACACCTGTTGTGGTTTCTTCGCAGCCGCCGATGAGGTTTTCCGCAAATTCCGGACATACGGTGTGCAAAAGATGCACCAAATCTCCGCCGTCGTCTATGATGAGGTGAGGCTTGCATTCCAAAACCTTAATCAAATTGTTTACGTATTCTTCCTCGGTACAGTCGTACCATGCAAAAACATTGATCCCCTCTTTCACCAGGGCGGCGGCCACGTCGTCTTGGGTAGACAAGGGGTTGCATCCCGTTAAATAGACGGTTGCTCCTAATTCCTTCAGCTTTAACGCCAAATAGGCGGTTTTTGCTTCCAAGTGAATCGACATGGCGATTCGGTATCCGGAAAAAGGTTTTTGATCTCGATAAATCTCCGCTATTTTGTTTAATATGGGCATCTTGTTTGCTACCCAACGAATCTTTTGTTGTCCGGATTCATAGACTTCCGTATTCTTCACGGCATAAGACATAACGTACCTTCCTTTCCAAGGATCATATCCGATCCAATATTTCTTTTACGAAAGAAATAAAGAGGGGTTTTATACGATCTCCGGTTTCCATAACCTCTTCATGACTTAGGGGTTGATCCAAAACTCCGGCCGCCATGTTGGATATGCAGGATATTCCCAAAACTTTAATACCGCAGTGATTTGCCGTTATGACCTCCGGAACCGTCGACATTCCCACCGCATCTCCCCCCAATATGCGTATCGCTCGGATTTCAGCGGGAGTTTCGAACATGGGACCTTGCGTGAAAACATACACCCCTTTTCGTACGGGAATATTCAGCTTTTTTGCACAAGCTTCTGCAATACGAATCAATTCGGGATTGTATGCATAAGACATGTCCGGAAAGCGGGGACCGAACTCCGAAAAATTCGGACCTCTTAAAGGAGACGGAGCAAAAAGGCCGATATGATCGGTGATAATCATCAAATCTCCCGGATTAAACTCGGTATTAACCCCTCCGGCCGCGTTGGTAATAATCAGCTTTTCGACTCCTAAAAGCTTCATCAGCCGTACACCGTATACAACCCGAGAAGGTTCGTACCCTTCGTAAAAATGGAAACGTCCTTTCATCAGTACGGCAAATTTTCCATTGTACTCACCGAACACCAGCCGTCCGTCATGACCGGGAACCGTGGATACCGGAAACTCCGGTATTTCGTTATACGAAATCTCGATTTTGTTTTCAAAAGAATCGGTTACTCCGCCTAATCCCGACCCTAAAATCAAACCGTAAGATACTTTTCTTTTTATGATATTGTACACATAATTATAGGCTTTTTTCAGTTCTTCCATGGTTCCATCTCCTTTATCATATATCCAGACTGTTCATATCCGGCCGTCTTCTTTTTCGAGTCATCTCCACTAAATTCAACTTCGTTATTCCTACGACTACGGTTCTTGTTTTGTCTTCCTTCAAGGACCTTTTAAGCTCCTCCAGCAAAACACGCTTGTCTTCCTCTTGCTTCATATCAATGAAATCGATAATAATGATACCGCCGATATCTCGCAAACGCAATTGCTTCGCTATTTCTCTTGCCGCTAGGATATTGGTTACCATGATGGTATCACGAAGCTCGCTTTTTCCCACATTCTTCCCCGTATTCACATCGATGACCGTCAAAGCTTCCGTTTTGTCTATGACAATATATCCGCCGCATTTTAACCAAACCTTTCTTGCCGCCATTTTTACAAGGCAGGCATCGATTCGGTCGTGCCAAAATCGGCTTTCTTCCACGCCGGCGTACTTTAATACCGATCTTGACTCCGGAGATATCCATCCGAGCATTTCATCCATAACACGATATACATCCGTATCGTCGGTAATCACCTTTTCCACGGATTGCTTAAGCAACTCTCGAATGGCGAATTCCACCGCATCGGCACCGTGGTACAGCAAACAAGGAACGGGCCCGTCCGATTCTTTTTTCATAATTCCTTCGATTCTATGCATGATGAAAGACAAATCGTTGCAGATTTGATCTTCCTCCGCACCTTCCGCCTCCGTCCGAATAATCAAACCGAAGCCTTCCGGTTTAATCTTGCTTGCCAAGCGGAACAATCTTTCTCTTTCCGCCAAGTCCTTGATCTTTTTTGAAACGTAAGCGCCTTCGCTTCCCGGTATGCAGATTACGTACATACCGGCAAAGGTAACGTTTGTTGTCACCCGAGGACCTTTGCTTCCCGGAGCTTCTTTCAAAACCTGCACGGTTATCTTATCTCCCGGCTTCAGCTGCGCTAGGGTTTGCTCTCCTGACAACATCATTTTAACGGATGCACGGTTTTCACCCAAGTACAAATAGGCGTTTTTATGTACACCGATATCAATAAAAGCGGCTTGCATGCCGGGCAGGTAACTTTGGATCTTTCCTCGATATACGTTGCCTACGATTCCGCTGTCATTTTTTCTATCGATATACAACTCCGCAATTCGATCGTTTTCGTATAAAGCAATTCGCAATTCGTTTTCGTGCTTTCCTATAAACAATGTGTCCGACACCGACATCCCTCCGCTAATTGTTCCGCAATGAACCGGTTTTCGCCTTATCGGATCGGTACCGTTTTGCCGTTTTCGTTTTTGTACAGCCCCGTTCTTTCTAAAGACAACAAATCGAATCGATAGTCGGTATACATACAAACGGCTCTCCATAGCAGTATGGGATTTAAATTGTTAACGCTTCCCGCACTGCACATAACATCCAAAACGGTCGTTTCTCCTTCTCGGCTGACGCGATACCATTGGAGCATGTCCTTAATATTTATCATTTTCAAGCTTTTCTTTGTTTCTTTTTCGATGTAGATGCCCTCTTGGTCCAAAATGCTTTTCATCTCGTTTGTAAAAACGTCCGCATCGCAATCCAAAGGTCTCATCACATTCCGGTAACTTGCGTTTGTAACTTGACTCATAAGACTTTTTTTATCTTCCGTGACAACCGCCTCGTATACAATCAGCCCTTCCGGCAAGGCTTTGTTCAAACGTTGAACAAGCTCGTCGCAGGAGAACGGCTCTTCGATAACCGCATCCATAAAGCAGACATCGGATACGACCCCTACGGGAAGAGGCAGGTCGAATGACAATTTCGGATGAGGATTAAATCCTTCCGTGTGCTCCAACGGAATGCCGGCTCTCCGAAAACTTCTTTCCATACAACGCATTAAATCCAGGTGGGAAACAAATTGGGTTTGTCCTTTTTTCCCGAACCGAAATCGGACGGTTTTACTCATAGCAGACACCTCCCCCGAAGGAAACGGCGCCGCAGCCGGTACAAAGAGTTCTGCAATCCGGTGTGGTTTCTCCCGCCTTGGCTTTTTCATATTCGCGCCATAAATACTTGCGAGAAACCCCTATGTCTATATGATCCCAAGGCAGGATCTCCTCTTTTCCTCTTTCGCGCATACTGAAAAATGCAGGATCTATACCGCATTCTTTAAAGGCCTTGACCCATTTTTCGTAATTGAAATGCTCATTCCAAGAATCGAATTTGCATCCGCTTTCCCATGCTTTGTAAATGGCTTTGGCTATGGATCGGTCGCCCCTCGCCATAACGGCTTCCAATACACTCATATCCCCGTGATGCCAATTGTAGCGAACCTTTTTGTTTTTCTTAAGGAGCTTTTCCAAATGCTGCTGCCTTTTTACATACTCCTCTTTCTCGATTTGCGGTACCCATTGGAAAGGAGTAAAAGGCTTCGGTACAAAATACGACGTACTTACCGTAATGCTTAACCTTCCGTACAGCTTTTTGTTTTCCGACTCTTTATATATATCGGTAATTTTCTCCGTCAATTGAGCGATACCTTCCACGTCTTCAAGAGTCTCTCCGGGAAGACCCAGCATAAAATACAGCTTGATCGTCGTATAACCGCCGGATTGGGCGATCTTTACGGCATTTAAAATGTCCTCTTCCGAAATGTTTTTGTTGATGACATCCCTCAATCGTTGAGTTCCGGCCTCCGGTGCGAAGGTAAGTCCGCTTTTTCTCACCTTTTGCGTCTTCTCCATTAAATCCAGAGAAAAAGAATCCACCCTTAAAGAAGGTAGCGACAGATTGACTTTTCTTTTTTCCGTTTCCTCCGTCAGTTTTTCCGTAAATTCGGCAAGCTGCGTATAATCGCTGGTACTCAAGGAGGTTAAAGCCACTTCCGAGTGTCCCGTACAGTCTAGCAAATCGAGGGCTTGTTTTATCAAGGTATCGGCCTTTTTCTCTCGAACGGGACGATACACAAAACCGGCTTGGCAAAAACGGCAGCCTCGGATGCAGCCTCGAAACAGCTCTAATACCACGCGATCGTGAACGGGCTCTATGAAGGGTACAATGTCATTGGTGAGGTATTCTGCAGCGTCAAAATCTTTTACGATTCTTTTTCGAATAACGTCGGGAGCAAAATCCTCCTTCACCCGTTTGCTTATGGTGCCGTCCGAATTGTATTCGAAATCATAAAAGCAAGGCACATAAACGCCTTGTATGGAAGAAATCGACTTTAGAAAATCTTTTCTTTTCCCTTTTTGATTCTTCCACCGGGTATAGGCATCCATGATCTCCAAAATGACTTCTTCTCCTTCTCCCAAAACGAAAAAGTCGAAAAAATCGGCGACAGGCTCGGGGTTATAGGTACAAGAGCCTCCGGCCAAAACAAAGGGGTGCTCTTCCGTTCTGTCTTTTGAGAAAAGAGGTACTTTTCCTAAATCCAGCATATTCAGAACGTTGGTATAGCACATTTCGTATTGAAGGGTAAAACCTAAAAAGTCGAATTCGGTAAGAGGGTCCTTTGACTCGAGTCCATACAAGGGTATGCCTTCGGCTCGCATGACCTCTTCCATATCGACTTTAGGCGCAAAAACACGCTCACACCAGATATCTTCTTGACGATTTAATACATGGTACAATATTTTCATTCCCAAATGGGACATTCCGATTTCATAAGTATCCGGGAAACAAAATGCAAATCGAATATTGACTTTATCTTTGTCTTTTACAACGCTGTTGTATTCGCCGCCGATATAGGCGGCAGGCTTTTCAACCTTCTGAAGCAGTTGGTTGCTTATATTTACAGGCATTCAATAATCCTCCGGAGCAATTTGATAGTATCATTATTTTATTGTACCACATATTACCGCAGATATTTACTAGTTTTCAAACCGACTTAAGAATGCTTTTGTTCTGCCGTTTTGAGGATTATTGATTACTTGATCCGGACATCCTTGCTCTACGATGACACCGCCGTCCATAAATATGACATGGTTGGATACGTCGCGCGCAAAGCTCATTTCGTGGGTAACAATCACCATGGTCATATGTTCGGCGGCCAAATCCTTGATTACTCTTAAGATTTCCCCCGTCAACTCCGGGTCCAAAGCGGAAGTAGGTTCGTCAAAAAATAACACCTTTGGATTTAAAGCCAATGCTCTTGCTATGGATACTCTCTGCTGCTGACCTCCCGACAATTGGTACGGATAGGCATTTTCTTTATCCAAAAGGCCCATTTTCCTTAAAAAATTTCGGCCTATTTCATAAGCTTCTTCCTTGCTTTTCTTTTGAACCGTAATTAAAGCATCCGTCACATTGCGAATAACGGAAAAGTGAGGAAAAAGGTTAAAGTTCTGAAATACCAGCCCGAAATACCGCTGTATTCTTTTTAAATCTTGGGGCGGTGCATAGACGGCACATCCGTTTTCATCGGTTTTTACCGCATGCTCCCCCACATAAACTAATTCTCCCGAATCGATGGTTTCAAGCAAAGTAGCACAACGCAAAAGAGTGGACTTTCCCGATCCGGAAGGTCCGATAATGGACAACACTTCGCCTTGGTCCACCGACAAAGATATATCCTTTATGACATTTAAATCGCCGAAGCTTTTTTTCAAATTTTTTATTTCAAGTAGCTTCATATTCTCTCTCCGTTCCATGATTTATTGAAAATAGCTGAGTTTTTTCTCGAACCATTCCATCGTCGATGCAACAATGAAGTTGAACACGTAATAGAAGATACCGGCAACGATATAGGGTACCATGGACGTTTGGGCGGAAGCAAAGGCTTTGGCCATCGTAAACATTTCCATAACGGAAATGACAAATGCCAATGACGTGTCTTTAATAAGAGTGATGACCTCGTTGGTGACGGAAGGCAGTATTCTTTTTATCACTTGAGGGAAAACGATTCTTACAAATGTCTGGGATTTGCTGTACCCTAACACTTTTGCCGCTTCATATTGCCCCACCGAAATGGATTCGATGCCACCTCGATAAATCTCTGCAAAATATGCAGCGTAATTCAGAACGAATCCGATAATAACCGCTTGAAAACGATACGCATAGGATAGAGGAATCTTGAAAATGTAAAATGGTCCAAAGTATACGACCATTAACTGCAGTATCAAAGGCGTTCCTCTCATAATGGAGATATAGATACGAAAGATATTTCGAATAATCAAATTTTTAGACATCCGTCCGAAGGCGACGAATAGTCCCAAAGGTAAAGAGAATACTAAGGTCAGTGTAAAAATCTCCACTGACGTTAGCATTCCCTTTGACAACTCCGTTATTAAACCGGTTAAAGACAATGATATAAACCCCCTTGTTTTTTCCCCTAGTTACGATGCGTCAAGGAATCGACGTACTCATCGTAAAAAAGAGCCGGTATAGCCGGCTCAGTTTTCCTTACCGATTATCGTTACGTCTTTTCCGAACCATTTCTTGGAAATCTTCTCCATTGTGCCGTCTTTCGCCATGGCCTCCAGCTGCTTTTGCACTTGATCTCTCAGCTCGGTGTTGCCTTTTAAGAAACCGACACCGTATACTTCTTCCGATAAAACTTCATCCAATATGACAAAGTCGGCCTTTCTCTGTTCAATTTGGTAGTTGGCAACGATTACGTCCATAACGATAGCGTCTACCGCGCCGGATTCCAGATCCATAAACGCCGTGTTGTAATCCGCTGTTTTTATGTAAGATTTAAAGCTCTTCACCAGATCCGGTTCGTCTGCCAAAGCCGCCTCTGCACTGGATTCAATTTGCACGGTAACGACTTTACCTGCCAAGTCGCTTAACGTTTTGATACCGGAGTTCTTTCGTACTACGAAAACCTGGGCGTTCTTCATATACGGTTCCGTCCATGTATACAGGTCTTCACGTTTATTCATGGTAAATCCGTTCCAAACGCAATCAATGTTTCCGGATGCCAATTCCATGTCTTTTGCATCCCAAGCGATAGGCTACAATACCAACTTCTTATTCAAGCGT
>JAAYHZ010000403.1 GCA_012744235.1 Clostridiaceae bacterium | reverse complement strand
CGTCTATATCGCCCAAAAGAGAAAAGTGTCCGTAGGGGACAAAATGGCAGGTCGCCACGGAAACAAGGGGGTTATCTCCCGAATTCTGCCGGAGGAAGATATGCCTTACTTGCCGGACGGCACGCCTTTGGAAATCGTCTTGAATCCCTTGGGCGTTCCCTCCCGTATGAATATCGGGCAGGCATTGGAAACCCACTTAGGCTATGCGGCGAAGGCCTTAGGCTGGAAGGTAGCGACTCCCGTATTTGACGGAGCCAACGAACACGACACCTTTGAAACCTTAAAATTAGCCGGATTGCCCGAAGACGGAAAAACATGGCTGTATGACGGAAGAACCGGAGAACGCTTTGACAATCGCGTTACCGTCGGCTATATGTACTTCCTCAAGCTGTTGCACTTGGTCGACGACAAGATCCATGCTCGTTCCACGGGACCGTACTCCTTGGTAACCCAGCAGCCCTTAGGCGGTAAAGCCCAGTTCGGCGGCCAAAGATTCGGAGAAATGGAAGTTTGGGCGTTGGAGGCCTACGGTGCCGCTCATACGCTGCAAGAGCTTCTCACCGTTAAATCCGACGACGTTATCGGTAGGGTGAAGACATACGAAGCCATCGTGAAGGGCGAAAACGTACCGGAAGCAGGCATTCCGGAATCCTTTAAGGTATTGATTAAAGAGCTGCAAAGCTTGGCCTTAGACGTTCGCGTATTCTCCGATACCCAAGGCGAAATTTCCTTGAAAGAATCCGTGGAAGACGGATTGGAAAACCTTGAGGAGCAATACCAGGTAGGCAGCTACAGCTTTAGCATAGACGACGAAGAAGAGGACGAATATCCCGCCAAGGGATCTTCAAGAAAGTCGAGAGATTTTGACGACGATGAAGAAGACGATTACGAAGAAGACGAAGTTATCGACGGCGATGAAACCGAAGATACGGACGACTTTGATGATATCGAGCTGTCATCGGATAAGTTTGACGATTTGGATGACGAAGAAAACGAATTGGATCCTGATAAAATTGAAGATATGTTCAACTAAACATGTCGCTTGACTGCAAAACCATGCGGAAGGGAGTAACCTAAAGTGCAAGAATTCAATAATTTTGACAGAATTAGAATAGGCCTTGCTTCACCGGAAAAGATCCGTGAGTGGTCAAGAGGCGAAGTGAAAAAGCCGGAAACGATAAACTACAGAACATTAAAACCGGAAAGAGACGGTTTGTTCTGCGAAAGAATTTTTGGACCGACAAAGAACTGGGAGTGTCATTGCGGTAAATATAAAAGAATACGGTATAAAGGGATTGTTTGCGATCGATGCGGTGTTGAAGTCACCCGTTCCGATGTACGAAGAGAACGGATGGGCCATATCGAATTGGCGGCACCCGTTTCACATATTTGGTATTTCAGGGGAATCCCCAGCCGAATGGGCTTGATTTTGGATATGTCCCCGAGAGCCTTGGAAAAGGTATTGTACTTTGCGGCTTACGTTGTTTTGGACCCGGGCCCTACGTTGTTGATGAAAAAGCAAGTGCTTACCGAAAGAGAATACAGAGAAAGCTTGGAAAAGTTTGGCGATGTATTCCGCGTAGGCATGGGTGCCGAAGCCGTTAAGGAGCTTTTGGAATCCATCGATTTGGATAAGGAAGCGGCGGAGCTTCGTGAAGCCTTAAGGAACTCCACCGGCCAAAAGAAGATCCGTGTGATCAAAAGGCTGGAGGTGGTGGAAGCCTTCCGTAAATCCGGGAACAGACCGGAATGGATGGTTTTGGATGTCATCCCGGTTATCCCGCCCGAATTGAGACCTATGGTTCAATTGGACGGGGGACGGTTTGCTACCTCCGATTTAAACGATTTGTATCGAAGAGTAATCAACCGTAACAATCGCTTAAAGAAGCTATTGGATTTAGGTGCGCCTTCCATTATCGTACGCAACGAAAAAAGAATGCTTCAAGAAGCGGTGGACGCTTTGATTAATAACGGCCGCCGCGGCAGACCGGTGACGGGACCCGGCAACCGACCGTTGAAATCCTTGTCCGATATGCTGAAAGGAAAGCAAGGTCGTTTCCGTCAGAACCTGTTGGGTAAACGTGTAGACTATTCCGGCCGTTCGGTTATCGTGGTAGGTCCGGAGCTTAAGATTTACCAATGCGGTTTGCCCAAGGAAATGGCGTTGGAGCTTTTCAAACCCTTCGTTATGAAGCGCTTGGTTCAAGACGGACCGGCTCACAATATTAAGAATGCCAAAAGGATGGTAGAGCGTGTACGAGACGAAGTATGGGACGTTTTGGAAGAAGTCATCAAAGAACATCCCGTATTGCTGAACCGTGCTCCTACGCTGCACCGCTTAGGTATCCAAGCCTTCGAACCGGTACTGGTAGAAGGTAGAGCTATAAAGCTGCATCCTTTGGTTTGTACGGCGTACAATGCGGACTTTGACGGCGACCAAATGGCGGTTCACGTACCATTGTCCGCGGAAGCCCAAGCGGAAGCCCGTTTCTTAATGCTGTCCGCGAACAACCTGTTGGCACCGAAGGACGGAAAACCCATAGCGGTTCCTTCTCAGGACATGATTTTAGGTAGCTACTACCTGACCGTTGTAAAAGAAGGGGAACCGAACGAAGGTAAAGCATTTTCGTCAACAACGGAAATGATGTATGCATATAACGAGCGTATCATCTCTCTCCACACGAAGGTCAGAGTTCGAATGACAAGAACGGTGGACGGAGTTCAGAAGCATAAATTAATCGAGACGACGGCAGGAAGAATTATTTTCAACGAGATCATACCTCAGGATTTAGGCTTTGTGGATCGTACCAATCCGGATAAAATGTTTGAGCCGGAAGTGCAGTTTGTCGTCGGTAAGAAGGAATTAAGCTCCATTGTGGAAAGATGCATCAAAAAGCACGGAATTGCTAAAACGGCGGAGGTTTTGGACGGCATCAAGGAATTGGGCTTTAAGTACTCTACCCGCGGTGCCATTACCATCGGTATTACCGATATGGAAATTCCCGCAATTAAGAAGGATTTGTTGGCCCAAGCGGAAGCGGAGATCGACAAAGTGGGAAGACAATTTAAGCGCGGTCTGATTTCCGAAGAAGAACGCTACAAATCGGTTATCGATATCTGGATCCGAACCAACGACACATTGACGGAAGCTTTGATGGAAAACTTAGGCCGATTCAATCCCTTGTACATGATGTCCACATCGGGAGCAAGAGGTCAGGTTAAGCAGATCAAGCAGCTTGCGGCTATGCGCGGATTGATGAGCGACACCACCGGTAAAACCGTGGAAATCCCCATCCGGTCCAGCTTCCGTGAAGGCTTGAACGTTTTGGAATTCTTCATTTCCAGCCACGGTGCAAGAAAAGGTTTGGCGGATACGGCCTTAAGAACGGCGGACTCCGGTTATTTGACCCGCCGCTTGGTGGACGTCAGCCAGGACGTTATTGTGACCGAGAAGGATTGCGGCAGCGAAGACGGCATTGAAGTCAAGGCCATTATGGACGGGAAAGAAGTGATCGAATCTTTGGAAGAACGTATTGTAGGAAGATTCACCGCCAAAGACGTGGTTCATCCCGAAACCGGAGAAGTCCTCGTTAAAAAAGGAGTTATGATCTCCGACCAAGATGCCGATAGAATTAAAAAGGCCGGCATCAGCAAGGTCTTGGTGCGTTCGGTACTCACCTGCAATACGCGCCACGGCGTTTGCGCAAGATGCTACGGTATCAACTTGGCCACCGCTACGGAAGTCGATATCGGGGAAGCGGTAGGTATCATCGCCGCCCAATCCATCGGCGAGCCGGGTACCCAGCTGACCATGCGTACCTTCCATACCGGCGGTGTTGCGGGAAGCGACATTACACAAGGTTTGCCTCGTGTGGAAGAGTTGTTTGAAGCACGCAAACCGAAGGGCTTGGCTATCGTAAGTGAAATAGCCGGTCGTGTGGAAATTCATGAAACGAAGAAAAAGAGGGATGTCATCGTTACCAATCCCGAAGGAGACAGCAGGAGCTATTCCATTCCTTACGGATCCCGTCTGAAAGTGTCGGACGGCGATTGGATAGAAGCCGGTGACGAAATTACCGAAGGTTCGGTAAATCCCCATGATATATTGAAAATCAAGGGCGCTCGCGGAGTTCAGGAGTATTTGGCTCATGAAGCCCAAAAGGTTTACAGACTGCAGGGCGTTGACATCAATGACAAACATATCGAAGTAATTGTTCGTCAGATGATGAGAAAAGTGAAAGTGGAAAATCCCGGAGACACCGATATGCTCCCGGGAAGCTTGGTGGATATATTCGAGTTCTGGGATCAGAACAAGCTGATGGAAAGCAAGGGCTTGGAGCCGGCAACGGGATCGAGAGTGCTTTTGGGTATTACAAAGGCATCCTTGGCAATGGATTCCTTCCTGTCCGCCGCATCCTTCCAAGAAACCACCCGTGTGCTGACCGACGCGGCCATCAAAGGCAAGGTAGATCCTCTGGTAGGCTTGAAGGAAAACGTCATTATCGGTAAGCTCATCCCGGCAGGTACCGGTATGAAGCGGTATAAGGAAATCGATATCGACTACGAAGGAAAGACCGAACAGATTATACCGATCGATGAAAAAGCCTACAAAGAAGCGTTAAAGCAAAGCAGCCAAAGCTTCTTGGACGACTACGCTTTGGACGGCGGCGAAAAAACCGGCTAGAAAACGTACTTTGTACAGGAAGACGAAGATACGGAAGATTTGGTGGACGAAGACAACGATTTGGCCGACGAGGAAGAGGATATCGACGAGTCGTCGGATCAAGATTTTGATTTGCTCCTCGATGAAGACGAGGATTTGTCCCTTG
>JAAYHZ010000402.1 GCA_012744235.1 Clostridiaceae bacterium | reverse complement strand
GACTATAACATTGTTCCTACGGCCAGAGACGGTCTTTTGAGCGCTCACAACCAGTTTTTGCAGCTGCCCATCGAAGGAGGCTTGGTCTCCTTGTTTGTCTTTTGCTTGACAGCGTTTTTTGTACCGGTCAAGCTTTTCAAGGAAAGAAAAAACGATGCGGCAAAGGTTATTTCCATAGGCATATTCTCGATAGCCTTGGTTCTGTTTTCCGAGGCTATGGGTTTTTTGGATTTGATCATTCTTTTTGCTTTTGGGTATAACGTGGATTTCATAAATAAGAAAAAGTCTAAAACATACAAAAAGGAGACTTCGCTTTGATACCGAAAATTATACACTACTGTTGGTTCGGGAAAGGCGATATGCCGATGCTTGAAACCGAATGCATCCGGTCGTGGAAAAAACATATGCCCGATTATGAATTTATTATGTGGAATGAAGAGCGATTCGACGTTACCAAGCACACTTTTGTTAAAGAAGCTTATGAAGTAAATAAATACGCTTTTGTTTCCGACTACGTAAGGCTTTATGCTTTATACAATTACGGCGGTATCTACATGGATACCGATGTGGAAGCATTAAAGCCCTTGGATCCGTTCCTTGTGCATAAAGCGTTCATTGGCTGTGAGAGCGATGTTTTGTTAGGCACCGGAACCATAGGGGCGGAATCCGGCCATCCGTGGATAAAGGATTTATTGGCCGAATACGAGAATAAAAGATTCATACTTCCCGACGGAAGTTACGATACTATTCCTAACACCTACTTGGTTGCCGAGTTTACAAAGAAAGCTTACGGTTGGGAGCCGAAAGACGCTTACCAAGTATTAAAAGAAGATTTGCATGTCTATCCATTTGATTTTTTCTGTGCAAAGGATTTGAGAACCGGTAAAATATGTGCCAATGAAAATACCTATACGATTCATCGTTTTTCAGGATCTTGGAAGTCAAAAAGAGAAAAGCTGAATGACGAGATAAAAAGAATTATCGGTACCAAAGGAACGGAGTTTGTGGTAAAAGTAAAGAATAAAATGAAGGGGTCACGGATGTGAATAGGATCGCTATAATGACATGGTCGCATTACCGTAATTTCGGTACGGCTTTGCAAGTAACCGCATTGTCTTCCGGCATAAAAAAGCTAGGGTATTCCGTGGATGTGATCGACTATGTTCCCCACGGACAATTGGTGACGATGTCTAATTTGAATCGTTTATCCGGATATATCGACCTTTTAAGAAAAAAAAGAAGAACCGGAAAAGAAGTCCCTTTCATAGACCCGGCAAGAGAGAAAGCCTTTGAGGAGTTTTTAGGAAAATATATATGTTATACGAAAGAGTGTAAAACGGACTCGGATTTGTTTTTACTGAATGAAGAATACGATGCCTTTGTGTGCGGAAGCGATCAAATATGGGCGCCTACCTTTTTTAACGAGAAATATTTTCTTTCTTTTGTCGAAAATCCGAATAAAAGAATTGCTTATGCTCCCAGTATCGGCTTAACGAAAATCGACGATCCTTATGTTAAAATGCGGATGGCCGAACATTTAAAAGGCTTTGTT
>JAAYHZ010000401.1 GCA_012744235.1 Clostridiaceae bacterium | reverse complement strand
GGGGCGCGGAGAGCCCTATATCGGACAAGTTGCTATCGGTGCCGTGGTACTAAACCGAGTTAAGGACAGCCGCTTCCCAAAAACCATCGCCGGTGTCATATACCAGCCCGGGGCTTTTGATGCCGTATCCGACGGACAAATCAACTTGTCTCCGGACCAAACGGCTTTCCGTGCCGCCCAAGACGCTCTTAACGGTTGGGACCCCACCCACGGATGCGTATACTATTACAACCCGTCAACGGCTACCAGCTCTTGGATATGGTCACGCCCTATCATGCTGCAAATCGGACGGCATAATTTTGCGAAATAGCTAATCGATGGGGATATTCTTTTTGATAATGGTATGATTAAAATGATAAAACAACCATACAATAACCGTACTCCAAAAACAAGAATTCATTAAAAAAGCCAAAATAAATTTTAATAATCCGGACCGGACGATACCGAGAAAAGATATCATGCCCACGTAAAAAAGATCCATAAACAAAAAAGCAAGAAGACTGCGTATAAAGGAAGAGCCCGCTACCTTCAAGGATATCCGTAAAAAGCCGGTTGTCTTGAAGCAAGCGGGTATCATATATATTAAATAAATTCGTATAATTAAAAACAAAAGATACATGATGACAAGGGATACGATTAAGAAAATTTTGAATGTTATGATCCCGTCGGGATTGGACTCGGTAATTTTCCCTATAATCAACGTAGGAGAGATCATAACCAAATAGCTGAAAAACAAAAGCAGAATCAGATAAATAATGACGAACAGAACCACCGTTAAGCGAACAAAATACATTAAGAATCCTTTCACATACTCATTGCTTTTTATTCGGTAATCGCTGTTATCAACGGTTTTGCTGAGCAAATAGAGAAGACCGGAAAAAAAAGCGGAAAGCACAATGCCTAAACCCAAAGCGATGGCAAAGGTAATGAGCATATAAAATAAAATGGTGTTTCGATTCATGATGTTGTTCACCAATACAATCATATTGTCGATCCAATTACCCGACAACTCGGTAAACAAGCCTTTGACCAGAACATAGAAAGGATTCATCAAATCCAACAAACAAACAATGAGCACAAAAAAAGATATATGAATAACGAAAATCTTCTTTTCGAATATGGTTCGGAATGTCTTTAGAAGCGTTTGCATTTAACCCTCCTGTCTCGTTAATAGGTGTATTATATCATACGGGGAAGGGATGCTTCAATCGCAGGTTCGAAATACAAGGAAGGAATAAAAAAAGGATATTGGAAGGATGCCGCTTTTTGGCCGGTGAAGGAATCACTTAAGAAGATTGGTTGAACAGGCCTTTTTTCACAAAGCTCCTGCAGTTTTGCAGTTTTTCTCGAGACTTTTCACACCTCTGTTCTCAATATCGAAAACTATGGTAATATGAATTTATTCGCTATTGCTGCCATCCCGGGTAAAGAGGATGGAAAAGGAAATTCTATTGTTTCATCCGGTAAAAAGCCCGGCTTGATATCAATAGGGCTTGAAGAATAACTTTTATAGACAACAAAGTCGAATTGAATATATATGATCAGGAGGTTTTTTCTATGAATCAAAATGAGGAAGCGATGAAAAGCATACGTTCCCTCCGAGGCTTGGATCCTTTCACCGTTGTTTTTTCCGGCGACAGCATCGCCTATAACCGATACGACTTTGATCCGGTTCCCCGGACCAACGGCTATGACTGCTTTCCCGGAATGTTATCCTGGTCCTTTCTCTTGCGGGACATGTTTGTCAACAGTTCGAAAGGGTATGTACACGGAGACATTCTGGCGGCGAAACACATTGTGAACCGAGGTGAGGGATCCGTCCGTTGCGGTTACAAAAGGTCGTATGTCTTTCCCCAATACGGACGTGTACTTTGGTATACGGCAAAGTCCGCAAAAGACAAGCTGACGGTCGGATACAATCCCGCTTCCGCTGAAAAAATCGTGCTGTACATGCTTTCGAATCCTTTAAAGACTTCTTGCCGATTTGATGTCCGTGTGAACGGCGAATATAACCTTACGGTAGGAAATTCCGGAGAAAACAAATGCCATCAGGGGTTCGAACCGTTTTCCGTTGAACTGAAAGCCGTTAAAAATCAAGAAAATACAATCAGCTTTGAAAACTTTGTGCCCGATACTCATGATCAATCGGTGTCCGAAATTTTTCTTGTAGGCATATCGACGGAAACGGTTTACGTCCATATGACCGGGCAGGGGTCGACCACATGCAAGTGGCTGGACGACAATTGTGAAGAACGGTTATTGCGCTATGCTCCCGATTTGGTTTATCTGTCCTTGGCGGGAAACGACATCATCTTGTCGGATCCGGAGACCTTTGAAAAATCCTTGCGTTCGGTGATTCGTCGAGTGCGGGGAATCAAGCCGCATTGCGGCTTTGTTCTGCTCCCGCTTCCTCCTGTAGAACACGATTCCGACTACATCGAGTATGACGGCTGGATTTATCACAAAAGCCCCGTGACGACAAGCTATTTCGATAAAGTGAACAAGGTTGCCGAAGATATGAATGCATGTGTGGTGGATACCTATGCGCTGTTTTCCGGAATGCCGGTAAACCTGTGGCGATACGATAATATACACTTTAACCAATACGGAAACATGCTGTTGTACAAACACTTAAAAGGCATGCTGTATCCTGAGGGAGATAAGTGACAAGAGGATATAAAATACAAAAAGAATAAAATAGGGGCCTTTGACAGACCCCTATTATTTATGCTTATCCGAAATTTTTTACATCATTCCGGGTCCCGGTGCGGGTGCAGGAGGTGTAGGTTCGGGAATGTCGCTTACAACGGCTTCCGTTGTCAACAGCATAGCTGCGATGGATGCGGCATTTTCCAGAGCGGATCTTGTAACCTTGGTAGGATCCACGATACCGGCTTCAACCATGTTTTCGAATTTTTCATTCAGAACGTTAAATCCGATTCCCTGATCGCTGTTCTTAACCTTGTCAACAATAACGGATCCTTCTAATCCGGCATTGGTTGCAATTTGTTTTACCGGTTCTTCCAGAGCCTTGGCAATAATCATGGCACCGGTTCTTTCGTCGCCATGCAACGAATTAACCAATTCCATAACATCGGGAATAACGTTGATGAATGCCGTACCGCCGCCTGCTACGATACCTTCTTCTACGGCAGCTCTTGTAGCGGACAATGCGTCTTCGATTCTCAATTTCTTTTCTTTCATTTCGACTTCGGTAGCAGCACCGACTTTAATAACGGCTACGCCGCCGGACAATTTGGCAAGTCTTTCTTGCAATTTTTCTTTATCGAATTCGGATGTGGTTTCTTCGATTTGAACCTTAATGGCGCTGATACGATTCTTAATTTCTTGCGGGCTTCCTGCACCGTCAACGATGATCGTATTTTCTTTTTGAACGATAACCTGACGTGCTCTACCCAATTGGTCGATGGTGGTTTCTTTCAGATCCAAGCCTAATTCTTCGGTGATAACTTGACCGCCGGTCAGGATGGCAATGTCTTGGAGCATAGCTTTTCTTCTGTCACCGAATCCGGGAGCTTTCACCGCTGCAACGGTAAAGGTTCCTCTTAACTTGTTAACCACCAATGTAGCAAGGGCTTCGCCTTCTACGTCTTCGGCAATGATTAACAGCTTTTTGCCTCTTTGAACGATTTGTTCCAGGATGGGGAGAATTTCTTGAACGTTGGACAATTTCTTGTCGGTAATTAAGATGTAAGCGTCATCCAATACGGCTTCCATCTTTTCGGTATCGGTTACCATATATGAGGACAGATATCCTCTGTCAAATTGCATACCTTCAACAACTTCCAATTCGGTTGCCGTTGTTTTGGATTCTTCAACGGTTACAACGCCGTCGTTGCTGACCTTTTCCATAGCGTCGGCGATCAAATTGCCGATGTATTCGTCGTTAGCGGAAATAGCGGCTACTCTCGCGATGTCACTTCTTCCGCTGACCTTCTTGCTGTTTTTCACAATGCTCTTAACGGCCACGTCAACGGCCTTTTCGATTCCTCTCTTTAAGATAATGGGGTTTGCTCCCGCTGCAACGTTCTTCAAGCCTTCGCGAATAATGGCTTGTGCTAACAACGTAGCGGTGGTTGTACCGTCACCTGCAACATCGTTTGTCTTGGTTGCAACTTCTTTTACCAGTTGAGCACCCATATTTTCATATGCGTCTTCCAATTCGATTTCTTTTGCAATCGTAACACCGTCATTGGTAATTAACGGAGCTCCGAATTTTTTATCTAATACTACGTTTCTTCCTTTAGGACCTAACGTAATTTTAACGGTATCTGCCAGTTTGTTAACGCCTTTTTCCAGCGCGCGTCTTGCCTCTTCAGCGTACTTAATGTCTTTTGCCATAACTTTATTACCTCCCGTTTCTATTATTCTACGATTGCAAGAATATCACTTTGTTTTACAATGGTGTATTCTTGTCCGTCAATTTTAACTTCCGTACCGGAGTATTTGCTTGTCAATACTTTATCTCCGACCTTTACTTGCATAACTATTTCTTTCCCGTCGATCATACCGCCGGGTCCTACTGCTACTACTTCCGCTTCTTGAGGTTTTTCTTTAGCCGTTCCGGGGAGAACGATTCCGCCTTTTGTTTTTTCTTCTGCTTCGAGCATTCTTAATACAACTCTGTCGCCTAAGGGCTTAATTCTCATACATATACCTCCATAGTCTCAATCTTAATATTAGCACTCTTACCGGTCGAGTGCTAATTACTATAATATAGATTGCATTGATTATAGGCAAATATTAGTATGCCCTCAGATTCTCTAAATATTCGAAATTTTCTCGATTGTGATGAAATACCCGGCTATTTCTCGTCCTTGCTTTCGAATCCTTCGAATATTAATGTAGTTTTCTAATAATTCTAACGTCGTTTTTTCAATTCGCCGTAGATTTCTTCTAACGTTAAGCCGCGGTCCACGAGCATGACAATCAAATGATACAGCAAATCCGCCGTTTCATAGCGAATTTCATCCTTCGAATTGTTCTTAGCCGCAATGATCACTTCCGAGGCCTCTTCTCCTACCTTTTTCAATATTTTGTCGATTCCTTTATCGAAAAGGTAGTTGGTATAAGAGCCTTCCTTCGGATTCTTCTTACGGTCCGTCACCACCCGGTAAACCTCTTTTAGCACCGCCGCACCGTAAAGCTCCGAAGACTCCGTTTTTGTATTTTCGTCAAACAGATCCGAATAAAAGCAAGAACGCTCTCCCGTATGGCAAGCGGCACCTTCCTGTTCTACCGCCATTAAAAGCGTATCACCGTCGCAATCCTTCTTGATGGACACAACGGTTTGGACGTTCCCCGAGGTTTCCCCCTTCATCCATATGGCCTGCCTGCTGCGGCTGTAATAATGAGCTTTTTTCGTTTCTACGGTTTTGTCCAAGGCTTCTTTATTCATCCAAGCCAGCATAAGTACTTCTCCGGTTTTGGCATCGGTTACAATCACCGGAATTAAACCTGCTTCGTTCAACTTTAGGTTATACTCCATATCTATCACCCTCACATACTTTAACACTTATTTCTTTTCCCGTACACAGACACCTTTTGATTTTAGAAAATTTTTAAGCTCTCCGATATCGATAATTCCAAAGTGGAACAAGGAAGCCGCTAAAGCCGCATCCGCTTCGCCTTCCGTCAATATTTCGTAAAAATGCTCCATGGAACCGGCACCGCCGGATGCCGTCACCTTTATATCCGTATTGCGAGCTACGGTTTTTGTCAGCTCCACATCATACCCATCTTTGGTTCCGTCACGGTCTACGCTTGTAAGCAGGATTTCTCCCGCGCCCAATCTCTGCGCTTCCTGCGCCCATTTTACCGCGTCCATACCGGTGTCCGTATTGCCGCCGTTAATCATGACGTTCCATCCCTTGCCGTCTTCACGTTTTTTCGCATCAATCGCCAGCACAATCCTTTCGCTGCCAAACTCGGCGGCGCTTTCTTCGATCAGCTTGGGGTTCCGAAAAGCCGCCGTGCACATGGAAATCTTATCGGCACCGGCATTCAATACGTTCCGTATGTCTTGCATGGAACGAATGCCTCCGCCTACGCCGAAGGGGATGGAAACCTGCTCCGCCGTTTTCCTTACCAAGTCAATCAAGATATCTCGTCCTTCGACGGTGGCGTTGATATCCAAAAACACAAGTTCATCGGCACCGGCTTCCACATAGGCTTTCGCTATTTCCACCGGGTCCCCCAAATCCTTCATGCCTTTGAAACGAATACCTTTAACCACCTTACCGTTTAAAACGTCCAAACACGGAATAATTCTTTTTATCGTCATAAATACTTCCCTTCCTAAAATTACAATGTTCCTTTGGATGACAAAACACCGTTTATCCCGGCATCCACGGTCCACGCTTGTCTTAACGCATGCCCCAAGCCCTTAAAAAGGGATTCCGCAATATGGTGGCTGTTTTTGCCGTACAACGTTTCCATATGAAGGGTGATACCGGCATGAAAAGCCATGCTTTTAAAGAACTCTTCAAAAAGCTCGGTATCCATATTCCCGATTTTCTCCACGGGAAACGAAACATTCATAACCAAATAAGGACGATTGCTTATATCCACTACCACACGGGACAAGGCTTCATCCATAGGCATATAACAGCAGCCGTAGCGAGCTATACCGCTTTTGTCTTTCAGAGCTTCTTTTATTGCCGTTCCCAAAACGATGCCCGTATCTTCTACCGTATGATGTCCGTCCACGTCAATATCCCCTGCCGCCGTAATTTTTAAATCCATGCGACCGTGTACCCCTAATAACGTCAGCATGTGGTCGAAAAAACCGATTCCGGTACGGATTTCCGTACTTCCCGTACCGTCTATATTCAGTTCCGCAACGATTTCCGTTTCCTTTGTCTTTCGCCGTATCGTAGCTTTACGTTCCATCTTTCCGATGACCTCCGTTCCGTCGCCCTTAAGGCAGTATTTCCTTTAACTTATTTATCAATTGCTTCATTTCCTCGTCAGTCCCGACGGTGATTCGCAAATGATTTTGAATCCGAGGCAAATTGAAGTAGCGAACCAAAATCCCCTGCCGGCGCAATTGTTCAAACAAAACCGACGCCTCCATATTCGGATGAGTGACAAATAGAAAGTTTGCATAGGAATCGGCAAACCGAAAACCCAATTTTCGAAGCTCTGCCGACACCCATGCCCTCGTGGCTTTTACCTTGTTTACGGTATCCAAAAAGTATTCCTTATCTTCGATTGCCGCTTTTGCCAGCTTTAAAGCGATTGTATCCATGGTATACGAATTAAAAGAATTCTTGATTCTCGCCAATCCCTCGATCAAAACAGGAGATCCGACGGCAAAGCCGCAGCGCAGGCCGGCAAGGCAACGGCTTTTGGATAAGGTCTGTACGATTAAAAGGTTTTCATATCTTGCCGTCAAGGGAATCGCGCTCTCGCCTCCGAAGTCGATATAGGCTTCGTCGATCAATACCACCCGATCCGGATTGGATCGGACAATTCTTTCGATTTCTATTAAAGACAATATTTGACCTGTAGGTGCATTGGGGTTGGCAATAATCATGTTTTTATCCATACCCAAATAGGCTTCCACGGGAATTGAAAAATCCTCGTTCAAGGGCACGATTTGGGTTTGTACGGAAAAAAGCTTCGCATATACTTGGTAAAAGCTGTAGGTGATATCGTTGATAACCAAAGGCGCTCCTACAAAAAACGCAGGAAAACACCAAGCCAAAAGCTCGTCGGACCCGTTAGCCGGATACACCATGCTTTTATCCACACCGTAAAATTTTCCGATACATTCCCGAAGCTCATCGCTCTCAGGGGGAGGATACAGCCTTAATGCGGCTGCATCCGTATCCCTGAGGGCCTGAATTACTCTCGGAGAAGGAGGGTAAGGATTTTCGTTGGTATTCAGTTTGATATATGTCTTTTCTTTCGGCTGTTCTCCCGGTACATAAGGCTGCAAGGACTTTGCCAAATCGCTTAAATATTTCATGCCTTTAAATCCTCCAACCGAATTCCTACCGCCCTGGCATGAGCGGACAGCTTTTCCGCTTCGGCAAATTTCATTATGTAGTCGCCGTTTTCCATCAATGCTTTTTTGGAGTAGGATATAATGCCGGACTTTTTCACAAAGTCGTCTACGCTTAAATGGGAGGAGAACTTGGCCGTTCCGCAGGTAGGAAGAACATGATTAGGCCCTGCGAAATAGTCTCCTACGGATTCGGGAGAATAGTCTCCTAAAAAGACGGATCCCGCATTTTTCACATAAGGCAGCCAATCCGTCGGATTTTCGGTGTTAATTTCCAAATGCTCCGGAGCGATTTCATTGACGATATCCATTCCTTCCGAAAGATTCGAAACAATAACGGCACACCCGTATTCGGAAAGAGATTTTTTACAAATCTCTTTTTTATCCAAGCTTTCGATTTGCTCCTCCATTTGATTATTGACCGCTTCCGCTAAAGAATAGGAATCGGTAACCAAAACGGCTGCCGCCATAGGATCATGCTCCGCTTGGGATAATAAATCCGCCGCAATATAGGAAGGATTGGCCTTTCCGTCGGCAAAAACCAAAATTTCACTGGGACCTGCAAATTGATCGATTCCGCAAAGACCGAAGACCAATCTTTTGGCCGTAGATACGTAAATATTCCCGGGGCCGAATATCTTATGGACCGGCTTGATGCTTTCGGTTCCGTATGCCAAAGCGCCGATGGCCTGGGCGCCGCCGACACGGTAGATTTCATCCGCACCGGCCACTCCGGCGGCATAAAGCATTTCGAAATTGACTTTGCCGGATTCACCGGGAGGAGTGACCATAACGATTCTTTCCACGCCGGCGATTTTAGCCGGAATGATGGTCATTAAAACCGTTGAAATCAAAGGTGCGGCTCCTAAGGTTCCTCCGGGAACGTATACACCCACCCGGCTTACGGGAGTAATCAACTGTCCCAAAAGAGTACCGTTTTTATCCGTGGTAAACCAGGAATTCCTTTTTTGCTTTTCATGATATTCCCGAATATTTTTAGCCGCCGAATCTATGATATCACGCATGGAAGGGGCTACGTGTAAGGCGGCTTGCTTTCTTTCTTCGTCCGATATACGGATAGGAACTTCGTTATAATCCGTCCTATCAAACTTTAAAGCATACCTTCGC
This sequence comes from Clostridiaceae bacterium, assembly GCA_012744235.1. GTDB lineage: Bacteria > Bacillota > Clostridia > JAAYHZ01 > JAAYHZ01 > JAAYHZ01. The sequence continues at coordinate 3,795 of JAAYHZ010000401.1, read as the reverse complement.
AAAGCCGCATCGCCTTCATTTCTAACGTCCTCCAAAATTTGACGTACGGCATTTTCCACGTTGCTTTCCAAACCGCTTCGTTTTTTCAGTCTTTGATAAACCTCGTTGATATTCGTATTGTTCAAATCAAAAATCTTCAGCATAAGCTCGAATCTCCCGTTACAACTGTCTTTTAATATCCGCAATCAGCTTGCTGATTTTCTCGTTTTTCATTTTCATGCTGACTCTGTTTACAATCAATCGTGCGGAAATATCGGCGATCTTTTCCAATACCACAAGACCGTTTTCCCTTAAGGTTTTTCCGCTCTCAACGATATCCACAATCACTTCCGACAAGCCTACCAAGGGGTCCAATTCCACGGAGCCGTTCAGCTTGATGACTTCGATCTGCATTCCTTTAACGCCTTCGAAATATTTACGAGCCGTTTCGGGATATTTTGTTCCGATTCGGAGACGGTCAAAACGGTTCAAGCGATCCTTCATTTCCGGAGGCCCCGCCACCGCCATTTGGCACTTTCCGAAGCCTAAATCCAAGACCTCGTACAAATTTCGCCCTTCCTCCAAAAGCGTATCCTTACCTACGATACCCATATCCGCCGCACCGTACTCCACGTAAGTAGGAACGTCTCCGGGCTTTACCAGGAAAAAGCGTATATCGCTTTTCGGCTCTTCCAAAATGAGTTTTCTTCCCGGATTTCGGAGCTCCGTGGTGTCAATACCGGCATTTTCAAAAATATCGATGGATAAATCCGAAAGCCTTCCTTTTGCCAGGGCAATATTCAGCATTCTCATATGGCATCCCTCCCGATATATCCGTTGACGAATTCTTCTTCAGTCCATTCTTTCACGGTGTTATCTAAAAAATTCTCTACGATAATTTGATCCTTGTTTACTCGAACAAGCATCTTGTACTTCGTTTTGTCCGTTTTTTCCAAGTCCGTTATATTAAAAAGAGTTTCCACGGTATACCCCGAATTTCTCAGTTTGGCGGAAAGCCGATACCCGATCACGGCACATTCCGGGTCCGTATAAAACAGCATGTCGATTTTAGGTTTTTGAAGAAAACCGGAATCGTCTTGGCGTAAAAGAGCGTTGATCAGCATGTTAACGCCGATGGAAAAACCGATGGCCGGTTTGGGGAACCCGAATTTTTCAAGAAGATTGTCGTAGCGCCCTCCGCTTAATACGGGGAACCCTACGCCGTATGTAAATCCTCGGAAGATAAGTCCGGTGTAGTAGTCCAAGGCGGGAACCATGCCCAGATCTACGGAAACATAGCGGCTCAAGCCGTAACCGTTAATAATATCCAAAATCTCCCGCAGGTTTTGCAAGGCTTTCTTGGACCTTTCGCTTAACGGAAACTCGTATGCTTTGTCAATGGCTTCGACGGATCCGAAGAAATCCGGCAGATTTCGAATCAGTCGTTTCATATCCGATGAAAGCTTTAAATCTTCCGTGAAATTTTCAATCCCGATGGTATCCTTTGTGTCGATGGCCTCTCGAAGGTTTTCCTCCTGCATGGAATTGAGCCCCGCTTCTTGGGTGATTCCTTTGAAAAAATCCGTTTGTCCGATATCGATTTGAAACTCGTTAAGACCGGACCGTATTAAGGCATGGATGGCTAAAACGATGACTTCCGCATCGCTTTGGGGGCTTTTGTCTCCTAAAAGCTCCACCCCTACCTGCGTAAATTCCCTTTGTTTTCCTCCGCCGAATTCATTGTATCGGTATGCGTTTCCCACATAACAGAAGCGTTGTATTTGATCCGTTCTCAGCTTTGTAGCCGCAACACGAGCGACCGGTATGGTCATATCCGGTCTTAGTACCAATAACCGTCCCCGAGGATCGACGAATTTAAACATCTTTTCTTGGGGCATTAATTCTTTTTCCACGGCAAAGGTATCGTAATATTCGATATTGGGGGTTTGTATTTCCTCGTAGCCGAAGGACATGAACAATTCCATAATCTTCGATTCGATCTTCCGCTTACCGTAGCTGATATTCCCTAATATGTCCTGCACACCCTCCGGGGTGTAAATCTTCATGTCGTTCACTGCGTTCACTCCATTACTTCATCATGATAAACAGATAAATTGATGAATTATGCATTCGATTATATGCCCCGGTTCTCCTATTGTCAAGGAAAATCTTCAAAAATTTTTGAAATATTGCTTAAAAATTTTCCTTTATTTCCCTAATTAAAAAAGGGCATAAAAAAAGACGGCGTAAAACCGTCTTCTTCTCCTTAGCTAATCAAGATACGTGTATCTTTTTCTTTTGTATCTTCTGCCTTCGGTAACGTCAGGGTTAAGATGCCGTCCTTGTACTGCGCCTTAATATCCGATTTTTTAATGTTGTCGCCGACACGGAAGCTTCTTTGGCATGCGCCGTATCTGCGTTCTTGCATAATGTAGTTATCCTTTTTGTCTTTGTTTTCTTCTTTCACGTTTACGGCTACCGTCAGGTATCCGTTGTCCAGATGCACGTCGATATCTTCCTTCTTTACGCCGGGAAGCTCAATATCGATGGCATATTCCTTTCCGTTGTCTTTCACGTCGCTTCTCATAAAGTTGCCGGTAAAAGGATAAGCAAAGTTATTAAAGAAGCCGTTGAAAAAATCGGACATAAAATCGGACATATCGTCAAATGCACTTCTTGCCAATCGGTTCACTCTTCTGTTAATAGGAATCAAATCAAACATGGATTAACACCTCCGCTATTAGTATTCTCCAAAAAATGATCTATATTCAAATTGCTTCGCATAAACGCTTTGCAATGAAATGCTTTACCATAGGCGGAACAAATCGTTCCGCCTTATCGAGTGTATTCATGCCGTTTATTTCGACCGTAAAGATTCATTTCATCATATTTATTGACGTCGATTTTGGTGTCTTTCGGCTCGCCTCCCTTCTTGTCGATGGTCAATGTCAAAACGCCGTTTTCAAAGGTTGCGCGGACATTGTCCTTCGTTATCCGATCGCCTACTCGAAAGCTTCTTTGACAGGTTTGCATTCTCCTTTCTTTTACGATATATTTTCCCTTGTCTTCCTTGGCTTCCTCCGCTCTTGCCGAAATCGTCAGTAAGCCGTTATCCAAGCTGATATCGATATCCTCCTTCTTTACGCCGGGAAGATCAATCTCCATTACATACTTGTCGTCCAATTCCTTGATATCGCAACACATGCTGCGATCACCCGGAATCATCCAAGGCCGATTAAAAATCGGTTCAAACCAATCGTTTTCAAAACCATCCGTTAAAAAGCTTCTTCCAAAAGGAATCAGTCCTGCCATAGGCATCACCTCCAACACCTTTTGATCTTAAAGTCAATTCCTGTCTTGTCTTTGACTTTCTTTGACTTTTGTCTTTATTATACCCCGATTCGGCGAAATATCAAAATTTGATTTTGACCTTCTTTGACCTTCAAGAGAATTCAACTTGAAATAGCTCTTATTTACTTCGAATTCTTAACAATTCCTACGAATTTCGAGGTTTTTTGATTCCCAGCATATGCACGGTTTCTCGAAAGCTGATGGCCCCCACGCCGAACATCATCCCCAATCCGATTAAGGAGGTACCCAAAATTACCGTGGCAAAATGCAGCTTTCCGTGAACCCCGACGGCGGAAAGAATCGCCGTTATGTATTGTCCGGTGGCTTTCATGGCCAAAAAAACCAAGGCCGGCTTAAAAAACCACATTCGAAAATCTATCGCCACGCCGGTGCTTTTGATAATTGTATACTAATTCAAAACGGCGCTTATCGCAAAGCTGACGCTGATACCCCAGACGTAAACGG